>JAICXU010000188.1 GCA_025934595.1 Polyangiaceae bacterium
ATTTTCCGACGAGGTAGACGTCGCGATTTTGGGCCACGCCCGCCGCGAGATCGTCTTTCGTTTTGATGGAGAGCGGAGCGAACGTGGCGCCCTCGTCCTTCGATCGAAAGAGCGCGCCCGCCGCTCCCGACGCGTAAAATGAGCCAGATTCGCCGCGCCACACGTGTCTCACGTCTTGCCCCGTGCCGACGCGAATCGGAATCTCTTGAAAGGTGGCGCCGCGGTCGGTCGATCGCGCGATGACCTTCTTCGCGGGCCTCGGCAAGAGCACGGCGGTGGGATCGGCGGCGAAGCTCACGAGGTCGCGCGTCGAGACGGGATGCTCGTTCACGTCTTGCGGATCGAGCGGCGCGAACGTTCTGCCGCCGTCGTCGGATCGCAAGAAGAGCGACTGCCGCAACATGTAGACGGTGAGCCCGTCGGATCGAATGTCGACGAACGCGTCGCCCTTCGGCAAATTGTCTTTCGAAATCTGGCTCCAAGTCTTCCCGTCGTCGATCGAGCGCGCGATGTTCCCGTTGCCGCCGACGCCCACCCAATGTCCGCCCGGCGTCGCCACGGCGGCATAGAAACCGACGGCGGGCTCCGCGATCGGCGAGAGGTACGGACGAAACGCTTCACCGCGCATCGCGCTGCCGCCGGCGACGAAGAACGTCCCCGTCTCGGCGCTGCCGAAGATGAACGTCGAAAAATCGTTCGGCACGTACGGAGCGTCGCCGGTGCCGAGCGTCATCGAGCCGCCGCCGGACATGGGCGCCGCGGTGGTCGTCCAGCTCGCGCCGCCGTTCGTGCTCGTGAAGAGGGAGCTCGTGCCCGTCGCGAGGAGGCGCTTGCCGTCGGCGTCTCCCCAAATTCCGTAGACGATGCCGTCCAAGTGTTGCCCGATCGTCTTCCACGTCGCGCCGTGGTCGGGCGAGCTCCTCACGATGCCGCCGAGCGTCCCTTGATAGCCGCCGGCGGCGAAGACGCGTCCCGATTTGTCGATGAATAAGCCATAAAATGGCTCGTTCGCGAGATCGTCGCAGGTGGCCAAGTCGGTCGCGCCGGGCTTCGAGCAGAGAATTTTTCCGTGCGCGTGAAGCACGGTGGTGAGAAAAATTCTTCCTTGGGGATCGACGGCGACGGCGTTGGCGGTGCCGTCGGTCTTGGGATCGAGCTTGCGAATCGTCTTCTGCTCACCGTCGCCGCAGTTCGGAATCGCGACGAGCGCGGCGCCGTTCGAGCTGTCGCCCGCGGCGTAGAGCGTCGTGCCGAAGAGCGCGGCGCTCTTGAATCGCCAGCGCTCGTCCGATTGGTGCGTGGTCCACGTCGCGCCGTCGTCGGTGGATCGCATGACCGTGCTCTCTTCGCCCACGACGACGATGCCGCATTCACGATTCGCGACCGCCGCCCACAACGCATTTCCCTGCGGCGTCGGATTCGCCCAATGCCAACCCGGTCCAACCTGCGTTTGCGGCTCCGGAGGTCGCGGCGGCAACGCGGGGAGAGTCGAGGTCGAAACGGTGGGACTCGGGTCCGGAGCATTTCGGCAACCGATCGACGCCACGGCGAGAGCGAGAAAAAAGATGGAACGCATGCGAGCCCGTGCGGACACGATACCAGCGTTGGGTAGACCTTTTTCGTGCGTCGACGTCTCGACGATGCGCCGGCCTGCCGAGCTCGCGTCCGCGGGAACGCGCGCTAGTTTTTCACGAACCGGCACCAGCCGTTCGTCACCGCCGCGCCTGCCTCCATGCTCTGATCGAGATTGATGAAGACGCCGGAGTCGCTGTCTTCGAGATTCGTGAACATGACGAGGTTCGGGTCCCACGGAATTTGATCTTCGGTCACGTCGGTCAAACACATGAGGCCGGCGTCGTCGAATCCCGTGGAGCCGGTGTTCGGTCCGGACGACTGCAAGCACACCGTGCGATCGATCGGAAAGGGCACGGTCTGCGCGACGTGCGCGACGAACATGCCGGACCCGTGCGCCGATTGCGTGAACGTCATCGCGAAATCGGCGGTGCCGAAGCCGCCGTCACTCAGCTCCTCCATCGCCGCGTGACACTCGCCCGATGCCGTGAGGCGCGGATCGATGTGACCGAGGTCGCTCGAAGGATCGGTGTTGCCATACACCTCCCAGTGATCGGGACAGATGGCATCCGGACCTGCGTCGATCGCCGATCCGCTGTCTTTCAAGGGTGATCCGCCGTCTTGCAGCTTCGTGGCGTCACCCCCGCCGTCGCCCGCGACGTCCGAGGTTCCGTCGCTCGAGAGCCCGCCTCCGCAGGCGACGCCGAGCAGCGCGAGCGCGACCGAGAGGCCGATCGCGGATCCCGAAAACAAGGAAAGGGGTTTCATCGCCCGCGAGCCCAGCAGATTCCGGGCCAGCGACGTGAGGAGATTCATCGGCGAAAAGACTGTGTCGGCCTGCGCCGCGGAGCCGCGACCGCGACATTCGCTGCATGATCTCCTCAAGATGCCGTCGTCATCGTGCCCATCCGTTTTCGGAGCGCGGCGGGGCTCGTGCCCGTCCATCGACGAAACGCGCGAAAAAAGGCGCGTGGCTCGGAGAACGCAAGCTGCTCCGAGATGGTGCGAATGGGAATTTTTCCCGATTCCAACAGGCGAAGCGCGCGATCTTTGCGAACGTCGTCGACGAGGTTCTTGTGCGACGTCTTCGCGCGCTCGAGCTCGCGCTGCAGCGTGCGCTTGCTCATACCGAGCTTCGAGGCCACCGATGCGAGTCTGACGTCGCGGCGATCGAGCAGCGTCGCGATCGTTCGACGCGCGCGCACGACGAACGCATCGTGGTCGTCGGGTGGCGTCATCTCCCGCATCTTCGCCTCGAGCAAGTCACCGAGCGTGGCCACCGCCGTACGCAGGCGGTGATCGAGCAGGCGGATGTCGAACACGAGACGATCGGAATCGACGCCGAAATGCACGGGGACCCCGAAGAAAGCGGCATGTGCGCGCGCATCCTTCGGCGCTGGGTGCGCGAACGCGACCTCTTCGAAACGCACGTTCGCGCCGACGGACTGTCGAATGCGCTGCGCGATGATCGCGACTGCGAACTCGCGCCAGTGACGGCTGTACTTTTCGTCGTCGGCGGCGCGGAACACCAGGACGGCGCGGTTGCCTTCGCGCTCGAGCGAAAGGTGAACGCGCTCCGTGGCAAGTCGATAGAAGCGAGCGACGCGCGCGAGGCCCGTGCCGAGATCGTCGCTGGCGCACAAGGCGTAGTCGAGCTCGCCGAGCGATCCGATCGGCAAGCGCTTGGCGATCGTCAGTGCGAGCGTGGCGTCCTGCAGCATCGTCGCGGCTTCGTCGAACATCGCGTCCGCCGCCTGCGCGCCCACGAGCGTATCGGTCGTCGCGAAGAGGCGCGCGGCCTTGTCGTAGCCGAGCACGGTCAGCTCGTGCACGACGGGCGCGACGATGCTCGCCGAGATCCCCGAGCGATTCACGTCCGCAGTCTACGCGACCCGGACCACGCGCGGGCCACTCACGGGTGGCAGCCGCCGTTGCCGGCGTGCCACGTTCCGTCCGTGCATTGAACCGACGCGCCGCACGTCGAGTAGTCGCATTGCAAACCCTCGCTCGTGCATGTGTCGCCGAGGCGAGGTCGCGGATACGGACAGCCCGTCGTCGGATAGCACGTCCAAACTTGCGGCGCGCCGGTGTGATCGACGGTGCAGTAGCAGACGCCGCTCGCGTAATCGCATTCGAGGCCGAGATCGGTGCATGCGTCGCCGCTCGGTACGTCGCTCTGGGTAGCGGGACATGCGGCAGCGTCGAGGTCGACGTGGCAGTCGCTGGGGATCGTGACGCTCCACGATCCGGATTCGCACGTCGCGATCTCGTCGCATGCGAGCTGGATGAAATCGCCGTACTCGCACGCGAGGCCATTTTGCGTGCAGCTCGATCCGTTGGTCGGCGCCGAGCTCGGACATGCGGAAGACGTGGTCGAGCCGTCGCCGCTCTTGCCGCTGTCGCTCGAGGAAGAGGATCCGTCGGTCATGGATCCGTCGCCGTTGCCGGTGGTGCCGCCGTCATCGGCCGCGGTCGCCGTGCTCCCGCCACATGCCGAGAACGTCGTCGAAACGAGGGCGCTCGCAGCAAGGGCACATGCAAGCCATCGACACGAGGCGAAGCTGCGATTCGAAGTCATGGTCACCTCTCGAAAGTGTGTGCGCATTGCTTGCGCGCGTCTTGGCGCCTGCGCGTGGGTTGATCAGCGTGCGTGCAGCGCGGCGTAGGTGAGCGCTGCGACGAACACCGCGATGACGATGCCGAGGACGATCCAATTGTTCGACGAGAGCTTCCGTTTCGCCACGTTCGTTTGGCTCGCCTGTGACGATTCTTCGTTCCCCTCCTCGTCGCGCTCTCGTTTCGAGGGCTCCGCGGCGCGGCTCGCTTTCGCCGCCGACTTCGGGGCCGGTGTCTTCGCCGTTTGCACGAGCCGCGGCTTCGGCTTCTTTCCCTTTTGCTTCGCCCTCGCCTCGCGCGCCCTTGCCTCGCGTTTCGCCTTCTTTGCCGCGTCTTTCGAGCGCTTCTTCTCGCGTCGCGCCGCTTTGCGCTCTTCGATGGCCTTCTTTGCGGCGGCGTATGCGACGGGATCGAACTTCTCGTCGGGAAGCGCGGCCTCCGCGGCCTCGATTTCCTTTTCTTCCTTTTCGTCTTCCCAGCCCGAATCGACGTCGGGGTCCGATTCCGGCGCGGCGGTCGCGACCGAGTCGGCGCCGGGCTCGATCTCCCAATCGAGCTCGTCTGCCTCTTCTTCTTCTTCCACCGGTGCGGGCGGAGCGACGCTGGAGGGCCCCCCTTGTCGCTTCATTTGCGCGATCTGATCGGCGAGCGCTTTTCGTCGCGCCGCCCTTTGCTCCTCGTCCATCTCTAGCGAAGCTAACTTCGAAGGCGCGCGATTTCCAGAAATGCGCGGAAGCCGGAGGTCTCGCAGGTTTTTTGAGCGTGCGCGCGAGGCGCGTTAGCCATCGTGCATGCCGACGCATGCGGATTTTTTGAAGCACGTCTCGTTTTTCGCTTTGCTCGACGATGACGAGCGCGTGCTGCTCGCGAATCGGCTCGATTTCGTGAAAGAGCCGGCGGGAAAGCTGCTCTTCACGGTGGGTGACCCGGGCGGTGCGCTCTACGTCGTCATCTCGGGCGAGGTGGAGCTTTTCTTCAAGAACGACGTCGGCGAGCGCGTCGTCATGGAGACGGCGCGCATGGGCGATTTCTTCGGCGAGATCTCGCTGCTCGATGGTGGCCCTCGGTCGACGTCGGCCCTCGTCACGCAGGAGCTCGCTGCGCTCGTCATCGATCGGGGCGATCTCGACGAGTTCTTGCACATGCGCCCCGCGGCCGCGCTCGACTTCATGGCCGCGACCGGCAAGCGGCTTCGCGAGACGACCCGGCTTCTCCGGCACTCGACCTCGCGAAACCCGAACGTGGAGGCGGCGGACAATCGCACGCTCACGCTGAAGCTCGTGGACTGGATCAGCGAGTTCAGCGGCAGCCTCCCGTTTCTCTGGATTCACGTGGCGCTCTTCGCGGTTTGGATCGTGCTCAACGTGCGCCCTCTCGTGCATTCGACGTGGGGCGGCTTCGATCCATTTCCGTTCGGCCTCCTCACGATGTGCGTGTCGCTCGAAGCGATCGTGCTGTCGGTGCTCGTGCTCCTCAGTCAAAATCGGCAAGTGGCGCGCGACCGCGTGCGCAACGACATCGAGTACGAGGTCAACATGAAGGCGGAGCTCGAGGTGGCGCAGCTCCACGAGGTGATCGACGATTTGCGCGTGGAGCTTTTGGCGCGCATCGACGGGCTCGACAAGCGCGCTAACCCCTAGCGCCCTTTCGCATGGTGAGATAGGCGAGCATGGCGCGGAGCTTCGGTGTCTTCTCGAGACCCTTCGCGAGCCGTTTCAAATCCGCGAGCCTCAACGTCACCGGTCCGCGCCGCGCGACGTCGCTCGTGGAGTACGCGAAGCGGACGAGCGGCTCGCCCTCTTCGTCCATCAAGAGCTGCACGTGCGACACGAATTCCTTGTCGTCGTTCGATTGCGGGAGGGCGATTTCTTCGACGAGCTCGGCGTGTCCCCATGCGGTCGTGATCATGCGCGCTCGAAAAAGCAAACGCGGGACCATCACGCGGCACGACAAAAATAGGCCTTTTCGAAGACGTCGACTGTCCCGGACGATTTCGAGGGTGTCCCGGCCACCTCGCACATGTGACGCGCGCGGCTGGACGCCGGCGCGTCCGCGATCACTCGCCCGATTTTCCGCCGAGCTCGACGGTGTGAATGGTGAGCGTCGTTCCCGACGGCGCCGACGACGGTGAGGCCGATGCCGGTGTCTCCGCTTTCGCAACTACCGATGCTGACGCGACCGGCGTGGCCGCTTCGATTCGCGCGCGATGGAGATAGAGCACCGCTCCCGCGACGACGCCGGCGAGGATCATGAGCGCGACGGAAATCACGATGTACGGGACGAGGCTCGGCTTCGTCTCTGGCGGCCCGCCTTGCGAGGGCATCGATCGCATCGGTGGTTGCGTGGGCGCCAGCGATTGTGCGCGCGCGATCTCTTCGGGTGGAAGCG
>JAICXU010000089.1 GCA_025934595.1 Polyangiaceae bacterium
GACATCGAGATCGAAGCAGATTCACGAGGAGCGGAGGAAGTCGAGATCTTGGTCCTGCAGGGAAGGCCGATCGGCGAGCCGGTCGTGCAATACGGCCCGTTCGTGATGAACACGCGCGCCGAAATCCAAAAGGCGATGCAGGACTACCAGCGCACACGCTTCGGTGGTTGGCCGTGGCCGAAAGACGATCCCGTGCATCCGCGCGAAGAAAAACGCTTCGCGCGTCACGCGAACGGGAAGATCGAAAAAGTCGCCTGACGGGTACAATACAGGGCGTGAGCGAGGCGTCCATTTCCCAAAAAATCCCGACGGAGGTCATCGGGCTTTGCGATCGCCTTCGCGAAAAGGGCAAGCGCGGCTGGATCGTCGGCGGATGCGTGCGCGATATGCTGAGCGGTCGCGTCGTTTCGGATTGGGACATCGCCACCGACGCGCTTCCGCAGGAAGTGCAAAAGATTTTTTCGAAGGTGATCCCCACCGGGATCGCGCACGGCACCGTGACCGTGCTGCATCACGGAAAACGCTACGAGGTCACCACGCTGCGTGGCGAGACCACGTATTCGGACGGCCGGCATCCCGACGCCGTGCATTTCGTGGGTGACATCACGGCCGACCTCGCGCGGCGCGATTTCACGTTCAACGCCATCGCGATCGACCCAGTTTCCGGGCTGATCATCGATCCGTTCGAAGGCCGGAAAGATCTCGAGAAGAAAATTTTGCGCGCGGTCGGAAATGCGGAGGAGCGATTTTCGGAGGATGGTCTTCGCGTGCTTCGGGCGGCGCGATTCGCCGCCACGCTCGAAGCCGATCTCGATCCCGACACCGAAAAAGCGATCTCGCGAACGCTGGACACGTTCAAGAAAGTCAGCGCCGAGCGCGTGCGTGACGAATGGGTGAAGACGATGAAGGCAAAGCGGCCTTCGCGCGCGTTCGAGATCATGAGGACGAGCGGGATTCTCGCGATCACGTGCCCCGAGCTCCTCGAGGGCGTCGGCATGGAGCAGAACAAGCACCACGCGTACGACGTGTGGACGCACGGCATGGAGTGCATGAACGCGTGCGCGGGCGATCCGATCTTGCGCATCGCCGCGCTTCTCCACGACGTCGGCAAGCCGCGCACGCGCGCCGTGAGCGAGAAGACGAAGGACTACACGTTCTACGATCACGATCAGGTGGGCGCCGAGATCGCGCATCCGATCGCCGCGCGTCTCAAGTTTTCGAACGACGAGCGCGCGCGCATCGTCGATCTCGTCCGCCATCATCTCTTCCACTACACGGACGAATGGAACGACGCGACGGTGCGGCGCTGGATGAAACGCGTCGGCGTCGATCGCATCCAAGATTTGTACTTGCTGAACGAAGCCGACGTGCGATCGAAAGGGCTCGAAGGTCCTCCCGATCTAAATCCGCTCGAGAAGCTGAAGGCGCACGTCGCGAAAGTGGAAGAGCAAGGGGCCGCGCTCTCCACGCGCGACCTCGCGATCGACGGACGCGATCTCATGACCGAGCTCGGCCTGAAACCGGGGCCCATTCTCGGGAAAATCCTGAACGCGCTTCTCGAAGACGTGATCGCCGATCCGGCCAAAAATGAGCGTGAATCGCTTGTCGCGCGGGCCAGAGAACTAGCCGAGGAGACTAGAGCGGAGCCCGCGACGGAAGCGCAAAAGAAGAAGGGCTGACGACTTCGTGATAGTTTCGCGCCGTGCGTGCGTACGTGCGATCCGCGGCAGTCGTGGCAGCGCTGCTGGGCGCGGCACCCCCCGCGCAGGCGCAGTCGGAGCCGGCCGCGCCGAAGACGATCGCGGTCGGCGACTTCACGCTCGCGCCCACGCTCGAAATTCGATCGCGTGCAGAATACAGGCATGACCCCGTCGACATGGGCGGCATCACGCCTGGCGGAGAAGGCACGCCGCGTGCTCGCGATCCGTGGGTGATCTTCGAGCGCGCTCGCCTCGGCATCGGCGCGGAACGCGGTCCGGTGGGGGCGCAGCTCACGTTGCAAGACGCACGGGCATGGGGAACGACGCCGACCACCGTCGTCGCGTTGCCGGACGCGAGCTTCGCTCCGTACGAAGCGTATCTCGATGCGCATTCGGGAATGGGCGCGCGCGCATCGTTCGTTCGTGTCGGCAGACAAGCCGTGCAATGGGGCGAGGGTAGGCTCATCGGAATCTCGGACTGGTCGCCGACAGGACGATCGCTCGACGCGATCCGCGCGAAGGGGGCGACGGGGCATTTCGATTTCGAAGCGCTCGCGGTCTTGCTCGATTCGCCGCGTCCGCTCGGACAAGATCTCGGCGAGCCGCAATCGAGCCAAGTGACGAGCGGCAACGAGCTCTACGGATTGCGAGCGGGGTGGACGATCGATCCGCTCCTCGTCGTCGAAGCGTTCGGCATCGCCGAGATCGCGCGCAATGGTGGCGGCGATTCGGTGCTCGAAACCGCTAGAAATTCCGGGGAAACGTACGTCGCGTCGCTCCGCGTCTCCGGCGACAGCCGCGGCTTCGGTTATGGCGCGGAGGGCGCATACGAATTCGGGCGCGCCGCCGCTTTGAACGACGCCACGCGATCCGCGTACGCGCTCGCGGCGCACGTCGGCAAGACGTTCGAGAGCATCGCGATCGCGCCGTCCATTCGCGTCGGCGCTTCGTACGCGTCGGGCGACGATCGCACGCCAGGGGTCGTGGACACGTCAGGCGCGACGTACAAACAATTCGATCCACTCTTGCCCGACGTGCACACGCAGTACGGCGCGATGGATATTTTTTCGTGGTCGAACACGGCGGAGGCGAACGCGCGCGTCGGCATCGCGCCGTCGCGCGTCACGAAGATCGATCTCGAATATCGTTACGCCGAGCTCGTGAAATCCAGGGGCGAATGGCTCAATGGATATCTCGAGCCAGTCGGTCGCGCGAATTCCGGAAGCGGCGTGCTCGGTCACGAGCTCGATCTCGGCTTTGCGTGGCGGCCGTGGATTCCGCTGGATTTGCGAGCCGGCTACTCGCTTCTCTTCCTCGGCGACGGCGCGCGCGCGATCATGGCAGCCGAAGGTCGCGGAGAGCGGCAAGCGAATGGCGGGATCACGACGTCGTCGACGTCGCACTTCGCATACCTGCAAGCGACGGTGAGCGTGCCGTGAGGCGGTTCATTCTCCCAGCTCTTTTCCTCGTCGCCTGCACGAAGACGTCGCCGTCCACGTCGCCATCGACCTCGCCCTCGACCGCGACGTCGGCTTCGGCTTCGGCTTCGACGTCGACCTCGGCTTCGACGTCGACTCCCTGGATCCCCTGTGCCGAGCCTCACGCGCTCACCCAGCTCGGCACGCTGAAAGCGGCCGCGCATTTCGACGGCGAGCTCCTCGCATCCGAAAAGGATCACTTCGATCCGGAGACGCTCGCGCCCAAGGCGTCACCTCCGCGCACGACGAAGCCGACGCCCGGTCTCACGCCGAGCCGTTACAAGAAGGTCGTCGCGGGCAAGGGTCTCATCTGGCACGACGACGATCACGCGACGGTCGAGGACGCGTCGAGCCACAAAGTGATCTTGAACGCGCCGATCTGCTCGGCGGGCGGCACCATCGATTTCGATCTGTCGCCGACCGGTCGTTTCTTGATCTGCATCTCGAGCCGCGCCGGCCAGACGCTCTGGGACCTCACGGTGCCACACCCGCGCGGGGACGAACCGGCCGTTGGCGGCGAGGGCCTGTGGCTCGCACCGAACGATGCATTCGCGATCCTGACGCCGGTGCTCGGGTGGGGAACGGAGCGCCCCTCGCGACCGAACATCGAATGGATCGACTTCGATGGCCATGCGAAAAAATCGCTCGGCGCGGCGCCCATCGCCGTGCCGGATGACCAAGGCAATTTACCGAATCCGTCGCTCGCGTTCGGCGTCGGATTCTGCGGCGACGGCACGCTCTTCGTCGTCGCGGAGAGCAAGGAGCTCGGGATTTATCGCGGGAAGGACGCGCAGAAGCTCGCGAGCGCGCCGTCGATGCAAGGCGGCGACGTCTCGTTCAGCGCGTCGGGAAGATACGTTTCGCAGACGCGAGGCAACGCGACGACGGTGTATCGGCTCGATCGCTGAAACGCTTCATTTTCCCCACCAACGGCGATTCGGTCCGACGTCGCAGTGGACGAACCAATCGCGTGGCGAGACGTAGACGCCGACGCCGCCTTGCCATCCGAGCGCGCGCACCTCGCGTTCCATTTCGCGTGGATCGATCCCGATGGGGAGATCGTCGCTCGTGTGCGGCTCCGCAGCGATGTCGGCGGGTACGATACGAAAGTCGACCGCGTGGCCGAGCGAGTGCTGGCTGTGCGTCGCTACGTGATGGCCTTTTTTGCGCAGCATCTCATTCAGCTTTTCGCTGCGGTAGCCGGACACGATCTCGATGCGCGCGGCGGGATACTTCACGACGAGCTTGCGCAACAAATCGACGAGGCGCGGATCCAGCGATTTTTCTTCGCCCGTGACGCGGTCGGACAGCAAAAACGAAAATCGATCGTCGTCGGGATGATCGGCGTCGAGCATCACGCGCTCGCCCGTGTGCACGAACGCGAGCGTCGCGAGAAGCGGCGCCGAACCCGCCGTGTCATCTCCTTTTTTCGCGGAGGGCGCGCTCGCGTGAAGCGTGAGCGGATCGGCCGAGATCGTCGAGGCGACGAGGACGCCGAGCGCGCCGGCAAGCGCGTAGGCCAAGCGCACGAGCATCACTCGACGGCTCCGAATGGCGAGGTCACGACGCGTCTCAGCTTAGCTCGAATTCGATGCCGGATCCGCTTTCGAGCCAACGCCGATCGCCCTCATGTTAACGTCGCGCCGTGCAGAGCCAGGCAAGCACCGGCGACGCCGCGAGCGTCCTCATGCGCGTGGCGCGCGGAGACAAGAGCGCGGTGCGTGAGACGCTCGCCGCATACGGTGCGCTCGTTTGGTCGATGGCGCGGCGCTTGACACCCACCGAAGCCGAAGACGCGGTGCAGGAAATCTTCGTGGAGCTCTGGAGAAATGCGCATCGCTTCGATGCGACGCTCGGCTCGGAGGCGGCGTTCATCGCCACGATCGCGCGACGGCGTCTCGTCGATCGCCGGCGACGCATCGCACGACGCGGCGAGACCCCCGCGTCGGAAAATGTGCGGCAAATGCCGGCGCCGGGCGCGAATCCAGAGATGTGCGCCGAGGCGTCCATCGCCACGCGGGTGCTCGCCACGTTGCGGCCGGAGCAACGTGACGTGCTCCTCATGGCGACATGCCAAGGGCTCTCGCACGACGAGATCGCGGCAAGAACCGGAATGCCGCTCGGAACCGTGAAAGCACACGCGCGTCGCGGGCTCGCTCGCATCCGCGCAGCGCTCTTGGGCGTAGAGGAGGAGGTATCGCGATGAAACGTCCCGTTCGACCGCTGACCCCACGTGCCGAGGAGCTCCTCGCCGATCGCGCGACGTACGGAACCGACGAGAGCATCGAAGCGGAGCTGCGCGCTCTTGCCGCGCAAGACGATACGACGTTCGACGAAGCCGCCGCCGCCATCGAGATGTCGACCCTTCGCATCGAGCCGATGCCGGGTCACATCGCCGATCGCATCGTCGCGCAGACCCCGCGCGACGTGTCGGCGTCGCCACGCGTCGTCTCGATTTCGCCGGAAAAAAAGCCGGATTTCGCGCCGTCGACGCCGCCGGAGACGAGCGCGCTCCCGTGGCTCGCGGCCGCGGCTTGCCTCGCGATCGCCGCCTCGTCGCTCGTTTGGTCATTCGCGCGGAAGCCCGAGATGCGCGTCGTCACGTTGCCCGCGCCTCCAGCCGCATCGAGCGCTGCGACCCAAGTGAAGCCGCCGCCGACCCTCGCGCAAGAACGAGCCGAGGTCGCGTCCGCGAAAGACGCGGTGCGCGTCGAATGGTCAGCGACGAAAGATCCGGCGTCGCGGGGTGCTTCAGGCGACGTCGTGTGGAGCGCGTCGATGCAAAAGGGTTTCATGCGCTTCGTGGGTCTCGCGCCGAACGACGCGAAGGTCGGGCAGTATCAGCTTTGGATCTTCGACAAGGATCGCGATGCGCGCTTTCCCGTCGACGGCGGTGTCTTCGACGTGGCGTCGAACGGCGAGGTGCTCGTGCCGATCACGTCGAAGCTTCGCGTGGACGATGCGACGCTCTTCGCCGTCACGTTCGAAAAGCCGGGAGGCGTCGTCGTCTCCAAACGCGAACGGATGATCGTCACCGCCGCCGTGAAATCCGGCTGATTTCGCGATCCTTTACACGCAGGCGCCGGAAAGAGGAAAATCGGCGGTTCGAGGTGCATCCAATCTCCCGTTACGAGCGAAGGAGTCATTGGAGGCACGAATCATGGCGAAAGACGTGGACCCCGAACGCATGGCGATCGCGAAATCCGACGAGGAGTTGATCCGACGTCTGGGCGCAGGCGACGTATCGGCGATCGAGGTTCTCTACGATCGCTACGCGCAGATTTTGTTTCCGCTCGCCATGCGCATCTTGCGCGACCGCGCCGAAGCCGAGGACTTGGTGCACGATGCGTTCGTGCTTCTCACCGAGCGCGCGAATCAATACGTGCGCGAACGCGGCACCGTCGCAGCGTGGCTCATCACACTCGTTCGAAATCTCACGATCGATCGAACGCGCCGCCGCGATCGTCGTGGCGCTCTCGCGCGCGACGTCGTCTCGTTCGAGCCGGTCGAGCCCGCACGCACCCCGGAAATGCTCGCCGCCGATCGATCGACGCAGGGCAAAGTCTCGCGTGCGCTCGCGTCTCTCCCCGACGTGCAACGTGGGACCCTGATGCTCGCGTTCTTCGAGGGCCTCACGTATCCGGAGATCGCCGAGCGTGAGTCGGTTCCGATCGGGACCGTGAAATCCCGTGCCGCGCGGGCGATCGCGTCACTTCGTATGGCTCTCGTGCGAGAAGGCTTCGATTTCGACGATGCAGCTGCGACACTGGTGATGAAGCCCCACGCCGAGCGCGCGGAGCGCAGGAGCCCATGACCGAATCGCCCGCGCAAATCGAATCCGAAAAAGTGACCGACCGCGCGGTGCCCGGTCCCGCGCTCTACGCGCACTCGATCTTTCCGAAAGAAAAGATGACGGCGATCGTCGGCATCATCCACGGCTACGCCGATCATGGCGCGCGTTACGCGCACGTCATGAGGAGCTGGGCGGAGCGCGGCATCGGGTCGATCGCGATCACGATGCGCGGCCATGGTCTCGCGGACGGACCGCGTGGGTACTGCTCTCGCTTCGACGAATATTTGGACGATGCGTCCGAGCTCGCGCGAAAAATCGACGACCGCGCCAGCGGCGCTCCCGCATTCTTGATGGGTCACAGCTTCGGCGGGCTCGTCGCGGCGATGAGCGCGATCGAAAATCCGCGATCGTGGCGTGGCCTCGTTCTCTCGAACCCTTTCTTCGGTCTCGCGCTCCAGGTCCCCGCTGCGAAGGTTTTTGCGGGAAAAATAGCCTCGCGATGGATCCCGAAGCTCGGCCTTCCGACCGGCCTCGCCGGAAAAGATCTCAGCCACGATCCCGCGAAGGTGAAAGAGTACGACGCCGATCCCCTCGTGTTTCCGAACGCAACGGCGCGATGGTTCACCGAAACGCAGCGCGCACAAGCGCAAGCCATCGCGCGCGCGTCGGAGCTCGCGCTCCCGCTCTACGCCGTCTTCGGCATGGCCGATCCGATCGCCTCGCCCACGGCAGCGCGAGCGTTCTTCGATGCGGCCGGCTCACCGGACAAAACTTGGGACGGGCGCGAAGGCCTCTTCCATGAAACGCTGAACGAGCCGGAGTGGCCCTCGATCGCGAACGCGATCGCGGATTTCATGATCCTTCACCGGCAAGAGAAGAGCTCTGCTTCGTGAAAAGAATTTTGCTGTCTTTTGCGATCGTATCCGCGCTCGCGTCTTCGTTTTTCTTCTTCGCGTGCTCGTCGTCGTCCGGAATCGACACGACCGAGTACGGACCGCCCGACGCCGGAAAGCCGGACGCGGTGTACTGCGTCGCCGATCCCGATTGCCGCGTCGACGGCGGCACGCAATCGTGCGGATTTCCCATCGCTCAAGCGTGCGAAGCGCGCGGCGTGTGCGTCGACTCCACGAGCAGCACGTGCTCGCAAAACGCGCCGATGTGTGGATGCAACGGTGACACGGTCACGACATGCGGCGCGCCGAGCGGCTACGTGATCGGCGGACCGACGAACGGCAAGACACCCACCGACGTCGACGGCTCCGCGCGCTGCACGCCCGGATCTTAGTCGCGCGCCTTCGTACAAACGAAAACGAGGCCGCACGATTTCTCGCGCGACCTCGCTTGTACTTGTTGTGTCCTGATTATTGAATGCAGACGCCGAGCTGGATGTACTCCTTCGCCGGCGTGCACGTGCCGGTGAGGCAGGTCGTGTCCGTCGCCGAGCAAGCTTGGAATCCGCCAGCGTCGGCTCCCACTGCGTTCGCGGTGCAGTCGGCCGCGCATTTCGTGCCTTCGAAGCCGAAGATCTTCTCGTAGCTGCACGTGCTGTTCAAGTACGGATGGCCGATGCCGCAGCAATGGAGGCCGGTGCTGCAGCCCTGATCGTCGAGGCACTGGATGTCGAGACCTTGCGTGAACGTGCATGCGCCGGTCGTGCATTGGCCGTTCGGGAATCCCGAGCCGCTCGTGTCGATGCAGCAATGGTTGTTCGTGCCGGCTTCGATTTCGCAATATGCGGGCGAGCCGGTCGACGGGCTGCAGAAGATGTCGGAGTGACCCGCATCGTCCAAGTCCGGATGCAGAGTGGGCGCCTTTCCGCAAGTGCCGCTGTCGCCGCCGCCGGAGTCGGTGCCCGTGCTGCCATCGCCTCCCGCGCTGCCGTCGCGCCCGCC
>JAICXU010000492.1 GCA_025934595.1 Polyangiaceae bacterium
CGTGCCGCGCGGTTTCTACGTGCTGTCGAACGGCGCCCTCGTGCACAAGGACACGCCGAAGAACGACACGACGTGGAGCTACCACTGGAAAATGAGCGACCCGCATCCGAGCTACTTGATGACGCTCGTCGCGGGCGAGTTCGTCGAGATCGAAGACAGCGCAGGCAAGACCCCGCTCACGTATCTCGTGCCGAAAAACCGCAAAAAAGACGGGGAAAAGACGTTCGCGAACACGCCGCGCATGGTCACGCTGTTCGGAAAGCTGACCGGCGTGCCGTATCCGTGGACCAAGTACGCGCAGGTCGTCGTCAGCGATTTCATTTTCGGCGGCATGGAAAACACGACCGCCACGACGCTCTACGAGCACGTCTTGCTCGACGATCGCGCACGCATCGACGTGACGAGCGACGACCTCATCGCCCACGAGCTCGCGCATCAATGGTTCGGCGACTACGTCACCTGCCGCGATTGGTCCGAGGGTTGGCTCAACGAAGGATTCGCCACGTACATGGAGCACGTGTGGCGCGAGCACGATCTCGGCAAGGACGAATACGAGCTCGGTCTCAAGGGCGATCTCGCGTCGTATTTGGGTGAAGCCGCAGGTCGTTATCGACGCGCCATCGTGACGACGACATACGACGCGCCGCTCGACCTCTTCGATCGCCACCTCTATGAAAAAGGCGGCCTCGTCTTGCACGTGCTCCGCACCGAGCTCGGCGACGAGCTCTTTTGGCGAGGAATAAGTGTGTATCTTACACGTAATGCGCGCGGCATCGTCGAAACTCGCGATTTGATGCGCGCGCTCGAAGAGGTGTCCGGACGGAGCCTCGGGCAGATCTTCGATCAATACGTGATGAGGCCGGGGCACCCCGAGATCGAGGTCAACATCTCGTGGTCGAACGGCGTGCTCGTCGTCAATGCGAAGCAAACGCAATCGAGCGCAGACGAGGTTCCGAACGTGTTCGACGTGCCGCTCGAGATTTCGATCGTCGACGAAAAGCGCAAAGCACGCACCGAGGTCCTCGCGATGAAGCAACGCGCCGACTCGTTCGCGATCCCGGTCGCCGCGCGTCCTCAATTCGTCGTCGTCGATCCGAAGATGCGCATTTTGGGCGACGTATCCGTCAAGGCGCCGAACGACATGCTGCGCGCGCAGCTCGCGAAAGCTCCCACCGCTCGCGGTCGATGGCTCGCCGCCCACGCGCTATCGAAGAGCGACGACGCTCCGACGATCGCCGCTCTCGGTGCGCGGCTCATGGACGAGAAAGAGTTTTGGGGCGTTCGAACGGCGTCGGCCGATGCGCTCGGCTCGATCCGCGGGAAAGCCGCACAGGCGGCGCTGGAAAAGGCGATCGGCGCGAAGCACGCGAAGGTGCGGCGCGCGATCGTCAGCGCGCTCGGCGCGTTCAAGAACAAGGAAGCCGCCGACGCGCTCAAGAAAAAAGCCCTGAAGGACGACAGCTATCTCGTGGAGGGGGAGGCGGCTCGCTCGCTCGGTCGCACGAAGGATGCGTCCGCGTTCGAAACCCTCACCGAGGTGCTCGAGCGTCGATCGTGGGCCGACGTCATTCGCGTCGGTGCGATCGACGGTCTCGCGTCGCTGAAAGACGAGCGCGGCGCGCCGCTTCTCCTCACGCAGCTTCGTTACGGACAACCGACGCGTGCCCGACGGGCGTCCGTGATGGCGGTGCCGAAGATCATGACCGGTCCGAAAGGACGCGAGGCGCTCGAAGACTTGCTCGACGACGCCGATCCATATCTCCGCATCGACGTCGCACGCGCGCTCTCGGATTATGGTGACGTCAAAGCCCGCAGCGCGCTCGGCGAAAGACTCGGCGTCGATCTCGATCCGCGCGTGCGCCGTCGCATTCGGGAGACCTTGCGCGATCTCGGCGGCGACTCGCGCCGCGCGATCGACGGGCTGCGTGAAGACGTCGAAAAAATGACGAGCGAGGCCGCCGATCTCCGAGCGCGCATCGTCCAGCTCGAGGCGCGGCTCCACGAAAAAAAACACGGCGACAAAAAACGCGTGGACCAGAAATCGAGTAAAAAGGCGGGGAAAAAAGGCCATAAATGAGCGACGCGACCGACACGAAGGCCGAGCCCATTCTCGCGGAGATGCGAGGCAGCGTCGCCGTTTGGACCATCAATCGTCCCGACCGCATGAACTCGCTCTCTCGCGATCTCTTGCTCGCGTTCGGCAAGCTCGCGCGCGCGGCGGCGGCGGACGAAAAGGTGCGCGCGATCGTCATCACGGGATCCGGCGACAAAGCATTTTGCGCAGGCGCGGATCTGAAAGAGCGCCAGGGCATGAGCGAGAACGACATTCGCGTGCAGGTCGATCTCTATCGCTCCGAGCTCGGTCCGCTCGATCGATCGCCGAAGCCCGTCATCGCCGCCATCAACGGCGTCGCGCTCGGCGGTGGTCTCGAGCTCGCGCTCGTGTGCGACATGCGCGTCGCCGCGCCGCATGCCGTGCTCGGTTTGCCTGAGACCACGCTCGGCATCATTCCCGGCGCGGGCGGCACGCAACGCTTGCCGCGCATCCTCGGCGAAGCGCGCGCGAAAGAAATGATCTTGCTCGGTCGTCGTCTCACCGCGATCGAGGCGCTCAATTGGGGGCTCATCAATCGCCTCACGCCGACGGGCAAGAACGTCGCCGAAGACGCCGTCGAATGGATCGATGCCATCGCGAACGGCGCGCCGCTCGCACAAGCCTCGGCGCTCGAGGCGATCGATCGCTCGTTCGACACGACCCTCGAGCTCGGCATGGAGCTCGAAAAAGTGAGCTACGACAAAGTGCTCGTCAGCGAAGATCGACGCGAGGCGCTCGCCGCGTTCGGTGAAAAGCGAAAGCCCGTTTTTCGCGGAAAATAGGCCGAAAAAGCCGATTTCGCTTCAGAGCTTTTTCGCGATGCCGTCTGTGTCGAGCACGCCGAAGTGGACGTCGACCACGGTCCCGGTTTTGTCGACCACGTAGACGCCTTCGCTCGCGGCCGGCTGGTACGCATTCTGGGTCGCCTTCTTCGCATCGAAGAGGACCGGCACCGTGATCTTGTTCTTCGCAAGGAACGTCTTGAGCACCTTTTCGTCGTCGTCGTCACTGACGCCGATGACGGCGAGCTTGCTTTTGTTCTTCTTCGCGAAATCTTGCAGGGTGACGAGATCCCCACCGCCCAAGCTCCCCGACAGAAAGAAAAAGACGACGACCACTTTTCCCTTGGCGCCTTTGATCGTCGGCGTTTTGCCTTTGCCTTCGAGGATTCCGGAGACTTCGGGCGCGGGCTTTCCCTTCAACACGAACGGATCCGGCGTGCCGGCCCCTGGATCGGCCGAATCCGCCGTCGGTGAAGGCGCCGGCGCATCGGCGGTCTCTGTCGTCGTTCCCGCCGGGTCGGGCGCGTTCGCAGCCGTCGTGCTGTCGGCGGTCGACGGCGTGAGGCCGATGGGGACCTCGGCCGGAGGGGGTTTCGGCGAGCCTCCACATCCGAAGGCCAAAGCCGCCAGCGCGGCGAGAAAAGGAACCGGGCGTGCGCACGACGTCGTCATGCGTACGAACGTATCACCGCTCGGAGAGCTACCGGCCCGGATACATCGTGCGAAGCTGCGATTCGACGCGCTCCGCTTCCGAATCGCGACCCAGCGCTCGCAACGCTTTCGCTTCGAGCCCCATCTCGTCCGGCTCCATCTGGCGAGCCTCGAGCGAGCGCGCCGCGCGCACCGATTTCAACGCCGCCGCCGGATCACCGGTGAGCAGCTCTCTTCGCGCTTCCGCGACCAGCGCGACCTCGCGTGAGAGCATGTCGTCCGGAGATTCGCTGCCTGCCGAATCATTTTTCTTGGCGTGCGACGCCGCGTGCGATGGTGACTTCGACGTCGAGGGTCGCGCGTCGCTCGCGCCTTGCGTCGCA
>JAICXU010000888.1 GCA_025934595.1 Polyangiaceae bacterium
CGCGATCGCGCGCAAATACGATCGCGAGTACGCGCCGTCGCCCTACGAATCCAAATCGAAGATGGCCCGCGTCCTTTCGTTCTTACCGAAAGAAAAATCACGCGTGCTCGATCTCGGCGTGGGAACGGGACGCGAGCTGCCCGCTCTCCTCGATGCCGGACACGAGGTCGTCGGGGTGGACATCGCCGAGCCGATGATCGAGATCGCGAACAGGAGATCGCGCCCGATCGAGATCGCGCTCGCCGATTTCTGGGTCCCTCCACTGCCGTTTGCCGACGCGAGCTTCGACGTCGCCATCGCTCTTCACGGAACGCTCGCGCATCCTCCCGAGGACGCCGTCGCCGCGCTGACTCGCCTCGCCGCGGAGCTCGCGCGCCTCGTTCGTCCGCATGGTGTCGTGATCTTCGAGGTGCCCTCGCCTGCTTTCGTGGCTGCCGTCGCGGCACGGTCCGACGAGCGCGCACGCGCGACGAGCGACGACCGAACCGTGCACGAAGACGCGGCTCTAGGTGTGGCGATCGAAGCGCGCGCGTTCGAGGCCGATCGCTGGATCGAGGCATTTTGTCGGCATTTCGACGTCACCGTCGACGCGATTTCGAACGTGGAGCAGCTCGTCGTCGGGCGCCTTGTGGAGTAGGTTTCATTCGTGTCGCGCTTTCGCTTTGTCTTCGCTTCGTGGGCTGCGCTCGCGGTCGTCGCCGCGGCAGGGTCGGCGCGCGCGAACGGAAGATTTCCGGCCGCCGGCCAGCTCGTTGTCTCGCCGAAGGACCCGTCGCATCTCGTGGTGCGCACCACTTACGGTCTGCTTTTCTCGGACGACTCCGGAAAGAATTGGGATTGGCTCTGCGAGAAAGCGGTCGGATACGGCGCGCAAGTCGAGGACCCGTCCTTCGCGATCACCGCCGACGACAGCGTCGTCGTGAGCACGTTCGAGGGGCTCGCGATTTCACCGGATCACGGCTGCGCGTGGAGCTTCGCCGGAGGCGCGCTCGACAAGCGACTGATGACCGACGTGGCGATTCATGCGGACGATCCCAGCCACGTGCTCGCCCTCGTCTCGCAATACCAGGACATGTTCGGTGACGGAGGCTTCGAATACACGAACTTGATCTTCGCGAGCACGGACAACGGCGCGACTTGGAATCAGATCGGCAGCCCGCTCGACTCCACGTTCATCGCGGAGACGCTCGACACGGCGAAGAGCGACCCGCAACGCATTTACGTCTCCGGAATTCTCGGCACGGGAACGGGCGCGGTCGGCATTTTTCTGACGTCGAAAGACGGCGGCCAAAGCTTCACCGAAACGACGATCCCCCTTATTTCTGCGGACGAGCACGCACCGTACATCGGCGGCGTCGATCCGTCCGATGCCGATCGCGTCTATGTGCGCATCGCCGGCGCATCGTCGGGACGCTTGCTCGTTTCGAAGAATGCTGGCGCGACATTCGACCCGATTTTCTCGGGTCCGCCGCTCCTGGGCTTCGCGCTTTCGTCCGACGGATCGAAGGTGTTCGTCGGATCGCAGAATGGTCTGAGCGAAGCGAGCTCCGTCGATCTCGCGTTCGCTACGAAGTCGAACATCGTCGTGCAATGTCTCGCGACGAGCGGATCGACGCTCTACGCGTGCTCGGCCGACGACCCGAGCGGATTCATCGTCGGCGCATCCACCGACGATGGCGCCACGTTCACTCCGCTTTTGCATTTGAGCTCGCTTCGCGGGCCGCTGTCGTGTCCGCAAGGCGCCACCGCGAATTTGTGCTTGCCGGACTGGCCGAGCGTCGCCGCGAATCTCGGCGAGACAATCGACGCCGGCTCGGATGCGAGTACGTCGGCAGGCGCGCCACCCTCATCGTCGGGATGCAGCTGCGATTTACCGTCGGGACGAAACGCGAGCTTCGGCGCATTCGGCGCGCTCCTCGCGAGCATCGGTGCGGCCGCATTTCGTCGCAAGAGGAAGAAGCGAAGCGCGGCTCCGCGAAGGACATCGGATCAAATGGAGTGAAGACCCTTGGCCGGCGACCGGGCGCTCGAAGCTTGATCGGCGCGCGCTCCGTCACGCACGCCCGCGCGGGCTTGGGTGGCCCGCGAAGAAGCCGCGGTCGAACGCCCGGGCCAGGTCCATCGATACATTTGCGCCGAGAGCATGGCGAGCTGCCAAAATGTGGCGGCGAAGATCGAGGAAACGA
>JAICXU010000982.1 GCA_025934595.1 Polyangiaceae bacterium
CAGCGCGCGGCGTACGAGCCGAGCACCTTGAAGAATTTCGTGACGCGTCTCACTTCGTCGAAGGCGGTGACGAGCGCGCGATCGCTCGCGTGACCCCAGACCTCCACGAAGAAGAGATACGACCAGCCCGCGCCGGGCACCGGATGCGAGTGAATTTTGACGACGTTGATGCCGCGCTCGGAAAATTGGCGCAAGACTTGGAGAAGCGCGCCGGGGCTGTCTTCGACGCTGAAAACGAGCGCGGTGGCGTCTTCACCGGTGCGCACCGGCGGTCGCAATCCGACGATCGCGTAGCGAACGCGGTCGTCCGAAACATCGCCGACGCTGCGACGTGCGACGAGCAGTCCTGCTGCCGCGCCGACCGATTCGGCCACGAGCGCGGCGGCACCGTGATCTTCTTTCGCGAACTGACACGCGACCATGGGCGTCTTCACTTCGAGCACTTGCAAAGGAGAGCGAGACGACGACGGCGGTGCGATCGAACCACCGCCCGTTCCTCCCGGCGCGCCGAGCGCTTTTTGCGCGAGCGAGCGATCGCCCGTCGTCGCGTACACCTTTTCGATGTCGGCGGCGTTGCCGGTGCGGTTCATCAGCTCGAGCGACGCCGTCATCTCGATCGATCCGACGATTTTCACGTCGCTCGATCGCAGCGCTTCGATGGTGGGCTCCACGGGTCCGCCCGACTTCGTCTCGAACGGAACGACCGCAAAATCGACGCGGTGGCGCACCACTTCTTCGATGGCGGCCTGCGCGGTTTCGGCGGCGACGAATCCTGCGGATGCACCGAAGCGCGTGCGCGCGGCGACGTGACCGATTCCGCCTTCGGGGCCCACGTACGCGGCACGGGCGGATTCGAGCGGCGCGCAGCTCGTGTAAATCAGCTGAAAAATAGCCCTCGCATCGCCTTCGGCGAGATCGCCCTGGGCACGCGACAAGAGCGCATCGAGCCTCGCGCGATCGCCGGCGGGCAGCCCGGCCGACGTGTCGGCGCGTTTTTTTTCACCGATCTTCCGCGCGAGGCGCGCACGTTTTTCGAGGCCCGCCAAGATCTCGGCGTCCGCCGCCTCGATTTGCTTCTCGAGGTCGCCTTCCTCTCGCTTGCGGTCGCTCACGGACACGGCTCCAACCCAAATGGTATCCACCTCTCCGCGTTCTCGCCACCCCGAGCGATCTGGAGCTTGTGCCCGCGCGCCATATCGCTCAGCTTCCACGGAGATGGTGGATGCCAGGGCGCTCGGAAAATTAGTTGTAAAGTACACTGAAATCCGTCGCCTCCGGATCTTGGCGCTCGAAGCGCCCCACGCCGATCCGCGAGAGGAGATGGCGGCGCTCGCGGCCCAATTTCCGGGCGCGCTTCGGGAAATCGACGAGCTTCCCCTCGAAGCGATCGACGCGCGTTTGGCGTCCCTCTCGCGCGCGCAGGCCGATTCCGCCGCGATCGAGCCCTGGATGAGCGCCGTCATGGCGTTTCACGACCTCACGCGCGGAGCCCTCGCCGCGAAAAAGTGGCTCGCGGGCCGCAAAAACATCGGGGAAACGGATCGCGCCGAGCTCGAAAAGATCGCCCTATCGATGCCGGAGGGAAAAGCGATGCTCGTATGGCTGGACGATCTGCCCGCCATCGCGCAGCCCCCGCGCGGAAAGCTCACCGACCTCGTCTTTCGGCGCCTCGCCGGGATGCTCGCGATCTCGGAGACCGAAGCGCGCGCGCTCGTCTTCACGAAGCGACGTTAGCCGCGTCCAATCAGTCGGATTTTCCCGAGGAACCCGACGATCCGCCGCTCGATCCGCCGCCCGACCCCGAAGGCGTCGCGCTCTTCGTCTCGGTCTTCGCTTCGGTCTTGGTCTCGGCTTTGGTCTCGGCCTTCGTCTCGGACTTCGTTTCCGAGCCGCCCTCGCTCTTCTTCGCGCTGCCTTTGGAAGAAGAATAGAGGTC
>JAICXU010000455.1 GCA_025934595.1 Polyangiaceae bacterium
GTACGCGTCGAGCTTCCTCGCCTGGGGAAATCTCGGCTGGGCCCAAGTGCTCGACGGCGATGTCGACGATGGAATCAATTCCTTGAAGAATGCCGTGACACAGCCCCGATTTTGCGTCGGTTTTTATCGTCTCGGCGTCGCGTGGGAGAAGAAGGGCGATCCGGTCCAAGCCGAGCAGAGCTTCACGAGCGCGCTCGCCGTGGACAGCCCCGATTGCCAAGCCTTGCAGGACGCGTGGGAGGCCCGCGGACGCGTGCGCATGAAGCTCAAAAGCATCGAGGGCGCGCGCCAGGATTTCGAGAAATGCCGCGACATTTCCTCCAAATCGCCGACGGGTAGGACATGTGTGACCCTCCTGAGCCAGCAGCCGAGCCAGACTGCTTCTCAAAACGCCGCGCCCTCCTTTCAAAACACGACAAAGACCCGCGTGGAGTGATTGAAAATTACACTGCTTTCCGAGGTCCGCCTGCCGACAATTGAGCGGTAGACAAGGTCAAGCGAAGCCTGGTACACCACGGGTTCCGCGTGACTACCGACACCATCGGAAGCACCCTCAAAAAAGCGCGTGAACGGAAGGCGATGAGCCTTGCCGAGGTCTCGCGCGTAACCCGGATCCCGGTCCTCACGATCGAGTCGATCGAGCATGATCGTTTCGACGATTTGCCCGGCGAGGTCTTCGTGCGTGGGTTCTTGAAATCGTTCGCGCAGGCGGTCGGTTTGCAAGGCGAGGAGATCGTGGCGCGGTACACGTCGAGCCGCCGCATCGTGCTCGTCACGCCGCTGCCGACGGCGACTGCGGTCGAGCCCGTGCGCACCGACCGCCGCCGTTTCGGCGTCGCGATCGCGTTCGTCCTTCTTTTGATCCTGTTCACGCTCGCGCTCTCGATCGTGCTGAAGCCACGCGGCCACGACATGCCGAGCGAGCTCTCGCAAGCGACGTCGGTCACCGCCTCCTACTTGGGGTGACGAGCCGGCTGGTTCAAAGCGAAGCGCTTCTCGTGCGTGCGGTCCCGTACGGCGAGAGCGACATCGTCGCGACATTTTTCTGCGCACAAGGCGGCAAAATCGCGGCGATGGCGAGGAGCGCGCGAAAATCGTCGAAGCGTTTCGGCGGTGCGCTCGAGCCATTCCACACGATCGCCGTCACCCTCCAAGATCGAGGTCGCGAGCTCACCGTGCTCACCGAAGCGCGCATCGTGCGCGTGCGTGCGGGCATCGCCACGAAGCTCGAGTCCGTCGACGCCGCCGGATCGGCGCTGCGATGGACGCGCGATCTCTGTCCCCCGCGCACCGAAGAGCAAGGCGCATGGTCGGCGCTCGCCGAGCTGCTCGACGCGCTCGACGAAGGGAAAAATGAGCCGAAAATCGAGCTCGCGTTTTTTGCGATGCGGCTTCTGTCGGAGGTCGGCTACGCGCTCGAGCTCGATCGATGTCTGATGTGCGGCAAGGCGTGCCCGGACGACAAGCCCGCGCGCATCGATCCCGCTCGCGGCGGCATCGTGTGTCTTTCGTGCGGAGGAGCGCGCTTGCAAATCGGCGCGCGTTTGCGGCAAGCGGCGAGGGACATGCAGCGCGGCGTGCGCGCGGAGATTTCGAGCGAAGAAGCGACCGACGTCCTCAAGCTTGCCGAGCTCGCGATGGCGGCCCACGCGGACGTGGGCGCATGAAGAAGAAGCTCGAGGTCGTCGCGTTCGGAGAGATTCTGTGGGACGTCTTCGAGGTCGAGCCGGGCACGTTCGTGCGCGAGCTCGGCGGAGCGCCCGCGAACTTGGCGGTGAGTCTCGCGCGGCTCGGCGTGCGCGCCGCCGTCGTCGGAGGCGTCGGTCGCGATCGCTTCGGCGACGATTTGAGGCTTTTTTTAGCCGAAAATGGCGTCGACGCGCGCTTCTTGATTCGGCTTCCGAACCGGACAGGAATCGCGTTCGTGTCGCACGACGGGGACGGCGAGCCGAGCTTTCTCTTCTACCGCCACGAGACGGCGGACATGTCGATCGAGACAAGGCACATCACGCCGGCCATGACGCGCGCCACGTGGACGCTCGTCGGCACGAGCACCCTCATGCATGCGAAGCTCGCCGAAGCCACGCATCGATTCGTGCAAAATACACGCAAAACGGGGGCTCATCTCGTCGTCGATCTCAACGTGCGCGCGCATCTCTGGAAGAACGAGCCGGGAATGCGTCGCGCGATCGCTGGCGTTCACGAGCACGCGTTGCTCGTCAAAGCGTCTTCCGCCGTTCTCGTGGCGCTCGGCATCGGCGACGAGCGCGCCGGTCTCGCGTGGACGCGAAAATACGCAAAAAAGGCGTCGATCGTGCTTACCCGCGGAAAAGGCAGCGCGGCTGCTATCGGCGCCCACGGGCACGTCGACCTCCCCACGACGCCGGTGCGTTGCGTGGATGCGACCGGCGCCGGCGACGCGTTCATGGCCGGCGTCCTCGCGGCCCTTTGCGCGGGGCGCGCCCTCCCCGACGCGGCGGCGTGGAAATCTGTCGAGATGTGGACGCGCGCCCTCGCCGTCGGTCATATGTTGGGTGCGAAAGCCGTGTCCAAGCGCGGCGCCGTCGCCGGCGTCGTCAATCTCGCCAAGCCACTCGCCGCGCTCGCACGCCTCCGAAACGAAAGCCTCTGATGCCCATCGATCCGAAAATCCAATGCGTGGCCGTGCGCTCGCCGCGCGGCGCCACGAGCACCGAGATCGAATGGAAGGACGGTCACGTGAGCGTGTATCCACACGTGATCTTGCGCGGCTATTGTCCGTGCGCCGCCTGCCAGGGTCATCAAGGCGACATCAAGTTCATTCCGTGCTCGGGCCATCAGCTCGAGATCGACGAGTTCGAGCCGGTCGGAAATTACGCGCTCCGCATCGAGTGGTTCGACGGCCATGGCAGCGGCCTCTACTCCTTCAAATATTTGCGCGCGCTCTGTCACTGCCAGATTTGTCATCCCGAGCCGCTCGGCGAAGAGCATCCGGATTTGCCTCGAACGTGATGGAGGAGCGCGTGAAGCCGGCGGACGGCGAGCACGAACGGAAGAAGCTCCTCGGCCGCGCGGGCATCGTCGGTGCGGGAACGCTCGCTTCGCGCGTGCTCGGTCTCGGCCGCGACATGGCGCTCGCCGCGATTTTTCGGCGCGCGGAGACCGACGCGTTCTTCGTCGCGTTCACGATTCCGAATGCGTTGCGGCAGCTGCTCGGCGAAGGCGCGATCGCGAGCGCGGTCGTTCCGGTGCTATCCGCCAAGCTCGCGGAAGACGACGGCGACGCAGCGGGGAAGGCCTTTTTTGCGCGCATTCGCGGCGTGTCGCTCGTCGCACTGACCGTCGTCACGATCCTCGGCATGGTGTTCGCGGAACCGCTCACCGAGCTCTTCGCGGCCGGCTATCACGCCCAGCCCGGCGAGTTCGAACGAACCGTGCATCTTACACGCATCGTTTTTCCTTATTTGTTCTTCATGGGGACCGCGGCCCTCGGCATGGCGGCGCTGAACTCGAAACGAAAATTCGCGGTCGCCGCGTTCGCGCCGGCGCTCTTGAACGTCGCGTTCATCGCGGCCGCGTTTCTCTTGCCGGGTCCCTTCGAGAGAATGGGCATCGATCGATCCACGGCGATCGCCGTGGGCGCGCTCGTCGGCGGGTTTTTGCAGGTGATCGCGCAATGGCCGGCCCTTCGCGCGATCGGATTCGCGGAGCGCCCGCGCATCGATTTCAAAGACCCGGCCGTGCGCGATGCTCTCGCGCGCATCGCGCCGATGATGTTCGGCATCGGCGTCTATTACGTGGATCTCGTCATCTCGCGCCGCTTCCTCTCCGAGCTCGGCACTGGCGCGCAGAGCTACTTCACGTGGGCGATGCGCCTCTGCGATTTTCCGCAAGGCATCTTCGTGATGGCGCTCTCGACGGCGGCCTTGCCATCGCTTTCGGAGTTCGCGGCACGAGGCGCGCACGACGAGCTCGGCAAGACGTTCGCGCACGGAATTCGCCTCGCCCTCTTCGTCGCGATTCCCGCGAGCGTCGCGTTCGCGCTTCTCGCCGAGCCGCTCGTCATCACGCTCTTTCAACGCGGTGAGTTCGATCCGGCCGCCGCCCACGAAACCGCGCGCGCGCTCTTGTGGCAAGGCAGCGCGATTTGGA
>JAICXU010000617.1 GCA_025934595.1 Polyangiaceae bacterium
GGGACATTCGCCCTATCCGCAAGGGCCCCAGCATTCTCCTCGCGGAGATCAGCGCACCGCCTACGCGCAGCCGCCGCCCCGATATTTGTATCAGCAATACGCGCAGCAGCAGAGCGCGCACGGTCACGTCGACCCGCGCTACGTCGGTCCGCAATGGGCCGCGCCGGGGCCGCAGCGGCGGCTTCCCCCGAAAAAAAAGAGCGGCGCCGGCACCGTCATCCTCGTGCTGCTCTTCGTGTTCGTCGGCATTCCGACTTTGTTCGTCGTGCTCGGGATCGGCATCGCGGTCGTCGCTGCGATCGCGAACGGAGGCGACGAATCAGGCACGACGACGGAGCAAGACCAACCGGTCAACTTGCCCGACACGCACGCGCTGACGCCGATCCAGTCGACGGCGAAGCAAAACGCGACCGAGGACAGAGCATGGGAAGGCGGATTTTGCGGCGATTTCTCGAAGGAACGCGATCGCGATCAATACTTCGCGACGCGCAACGAGGGCTCCGCGAAGGTCTTACGAGGGAAGGTCGCGATCCTGAACATCCACCTCACGAGCCCGAGCCTTCGCTGGACGAAGACGGCGGACATCGACGCGACCGAGGCCGAGCAGCTCGCGCAACGTTTCATTCTGCAAGAAGCGGCGCGCTACAAAATTCCGAACCTGCAATTCGACGTGATTCCGTGGGCACTGACGACAGCGCTCGAATTGCCGGGCCTCGCGACGAACTCGAACGACCTCCTCGATGTCGACACGATGCGCTCGATCCGCGACAGCTCGCGCCTGCAAGTGGAGACGGCGCTCGGCACGCATCTCGAGAGCGTCGTCTCCGATTTGCGCAAGAGCGGCTACGCCGAGGTCGGTTTCATCATTTATTTTCCGGTCTCGACCGAGGCGCGCGATTTCGCGTTCATGGCGTACAACACGCAGCCGCCCGATGATCCGGAGCTGGGCTTCATTTTCACGCCAATCGGAAAAAATCTGTCGACCGAGTTCGGTCATTTGTCCGTGACGATCGCGCACGAAGCGCTGCATCTCTTCGGCGCTGACGATCTTTATCGAATTCGCGGGCTCGACAAGGCCGATCAGCACGACGTCATGGGCGAGTACTGCAGCGGCTTCAAGCAAGCGACCCTCCTCGACGCCACCGCCTACTCGGTCGGCTGGATCGCGACGCCGCCGAAGCGGCCTTATCCTTTCGTCGATCGATGACAAATCGAACGGTGATAATGTGGCCACCCATGAAACGTCTTTTCGGGGTGGTCTTGGGGACCGTGCTTTTCGGAGGTGCATTCGGATCGATCGCCGGATGCGGGCATCCGAGGTCGCCGGCGGAGCTCGAAGCAGGATTGCAGAGCCCCGATCCGGTCGAGCGCAGAAAAGCGGCAGACGGTCTTCGAAAAGGCGATGAGGTTCCGCCCGAAGCGGTCGGGATGCTCGGCGCTGCCGCCGACAAGGAGACGAATCCGGACGCGCTCGGCGCGGAGCTCATTGCGCTCGGAGTATCCGGCGCGCCCGACGCGAAACCCCGTATTTGCAAGCGTTTCGGCGATCCCGACGTACGCATGTCGCGCTGGGCGAATCACGCGATGCAAGCGTGGCTGAAGAAAAACGAAGGTCAGAAGGGATGCGCGGGCGACGCCGCGACGGCAACGACGATGGCGCCGACCGCCGCGCCGACGGCAACGACGACTGCGCCCGCGCCGCCACCTCCGGGACAGCCCGTGCAGCCCGGCGGAACGTCGACGACGCTCACCGGCCGATCGATCTGACGCTGCGTGCGCATGCGGCGCACGACCTCCGATGACGACCACCACCGGGACGCCGGCGATCTTCTCTTGCGAGCGAGACGTTCTTTTCCAAGACATCGACGCGGCGGGCATCGTTTTTTTCGCTCGCCTCTTCGACTACTGCCAC
Organism: Polyangiaceae bacterium; assembly: GCA_025934595.1. GTDB lineage: Bacteria > Myxococcota_A > Polyangia > Polyangiales > Polyangiaceae > JAICXU01. The sequence continues at coordinate 1,913 of JAICXU010000617.1, forward strand.
GACGCGTTCCTCGTGTTCTTCAAGGCGCGCGGTTTTTCGTTGGCAAAAATCCTCGCCGAAAAATCATGGGGCTTGCCTCTCGCGCACGCGGAGGCCGACTACGCCATGCCGCTTCGCTTCGGCGATCGGGTGCGCGTCGAGATCACCGCCGTGGACTTCGGAGAAAAGTCGATGCGCGTCGCGTCTCGGATCGTCGATTCCAGCGAAAAACAAGCCTGTTCGGTGGTTCTCGTCCACGTCTTCGTGGAGCTCGGCTCGGTACGGTCCCGCAAGGTTCCCGACGACGTGCGCGACGCGCTCAAGGATTGCGCCACGCCCTCAGCGCCGGCGTGAACGCGCGAACGACCTCGGCGCGCACGATCTTGCCGTTCGCAGCCAGAGGAAATGCGGACGCGGTCGCCAGCTTTTTCGGAATCTTGTAGGGCGCGAGAATTTTTCCGAGGTCGCACCGCGTGCGGTCTTCGTCGAAGCTGGCCTCTGGAATCACGACCGCGCAAACCTCTTGGCCCCATCGCTCGTGGTCGACACCGAAGACCATCGCGGCCTCGATGCCCGTGCACGCGCATAGCGCGGCTTCGACCTCGAGCGGATAGACGTTCTCGCCGCCGGTGACGATGAGATCGTGTCGCCTCGTCGCGACGAAGAGCTCGCCGTGCTCGCTCATGCTTCCGAGATCGCCGGTGTCGAACGCGCGGCCGTCGAGCGCGGGCTCGCCGAGATATCCGTCCATGAGCTGGGGGCCGCGAATCGAAATCGAGCCGATTTCTCCTGGCTTCATGGGCCTGTCATCCGCGTCCAAGATCGCGAGCTCGACGCCCGCGAGAGGACGTCCGCAACCGGCGCGCATGTCGCGCGGGTGCCGCGGGGCCTGCGTCGTCACCTGCGAGCATGCCTCCGTGAGGCCGTACGTCGTGAGGGCATGCACGCGACGACGCGCGCATTCCTCGAGAAGAGAAGGGGACGTCGCCGCTCCGCCGACGAGCACGGTGTCGAGACGCGCGAGCACGTTGTCGCGATCGGTGGCCAGGAGATCATGCAGCATCGTCGGTACGACCGAGATGCGCGTGATGTGATCTCGGACAATGCTCTCGAGGACGCGATCGACGTCGAAACGCTCGTGCAGCACGACGCACGTTCGTGCCGCGAGCGAGCGCGTCACGATCGAGAGACCACCGACGTGCGCGACGGGCATGCAGAGAAGCCAGCGATCGTCGTCTCTCCACGGCAAGTTCAGCGCGCTCGCCCGCGCGCTCGCCGCGAACGCCGAACGCGAAAGGACCGCGCCTCGTGACGTGCCGGTCGTTCCGGA
>JAICXU010000263.1 GCA_025934595.1 Polyangiaceae bacterium
CGAGGTCATCGTCGCGTCGACGCCCGAGGTCGCCGACACCATCACGTGGCCCGCGCGCGTCCGTGCCGTCGTTTCGCGTGCGCTCGATCCCGCAGGCTCCCTTGCGATCGCGTTACGTGCGACGACGACCGCGGACTCGGCCATCGCCATCACGCCCGTCGACGTGCTACCCGCGAGCGTCACGACGTTCGCGCTCCTCTATGAAGAGCTCCAAGATCCGCACGTGCTCGCGGCCACACCCGTTCAGGACGATCGCGGCGGCCACCCGGCTCTCGTCGACCGCCGCGCGCTCGAGGCCTACGCGTGGTCCCCGCCGTTCCCTACCCTTCACGAAACGCTGAAAAAACTAGGCGATCGTCGCGTTCGCGTGACGGTGAGCGATCGTGCCGTCACGTCCGACATCGACACCGCGCGCGATGCGGAGCGACATCTCGGCGTGCTCCGATTTTACGTGCCCGCGGGCGATGTCCCCGGCGACTTGCGCGGCACGATGATCTGAGCTTCCTTTTGTCTACGCGCTATTTCGCGGTTGCCGCATCGCGCGCGGAGCAAATCGTTGATTCTGTCACTCGTATCCTGGCTCGAGATCATCGGCGTCTACGCGCTGATCGGAGCCGCCTTCACGATCCTCGAGCAGATGTTTCCGGTGCGCACGTTCTCCGCGAAGCGCGAGCACCTCCTCGACGTGCTTACCGTCTTCTATTCGTTCGGGCTGAAATTTCTATTCGGCGCGTTCGTCGGAACCTGGATCGTGAAGGTCGCGCTCTTGCCGGGAATGGGCTGGATGGGCCGGGCGCACGCATTTCTCGCGTCGTGTCCCGTCGTCGTCGGAGGCATCGCGTTTTTCCTCATCTCCGATTTTCTCGCGTACTGGGCGCATCGCCTGAATCACACGCGCCTCCTATGGTCGACGCACGCCTTTCATCACAGCGCCGAGCACCTCAATTGGGCGTCGGGAATGCGCGAGAGCCCCGTCCACAAAGTCTTGCTGCTCACGCCGAGTGTCATCGCGGGGCTCATCGCACCGACGAACGGCTTCTTCGCGACCATCGTCATCGCGTACGGCATCGCTCACAATTCGTTCATCCACTCGAACGTCCGGATCAAAGGCCGCTGGATCAATTGGCTCTTCGTGACGGGTGAATGGCACTTCGTGCATCACGCGAAGGACCTTCACTACGGCAACATGAACTTCGGCTTCTTGCTCACGATCTGGGATCGCATCTTCGGCACGTTCGCCGATCCCGCGACATTGCCGAAGGATTATCCGCTCGGTCTGCCCTACGAGATCGGAATCGGGCGGCTCGCGCTCGGCCTGCCCGCGCGCGCGAGCTCCGAGGAGGACGCACCGATCGCCGGTCCCCAACCGGAAGCCGCGACGTCGACGCTCGCGGACTGATCGCTTCAAACATTTGTCGTCGTTCGTGTTGCGCGTTTTCGAAAGCGCGCGCGACTAGAGGGCGGGATCCGCTTCGCCGTTCTTCGCGTCGAAGTCGCTCGGGCCGGTCGCCTCGTCGAACGGAATTTCGACCGGCCGCGCGAACGATCCAGGATCGGCGGGATGCTCGTCGACCGGCAGCGGCGCCAGATCGTCGTTCGCAGGCATCGGTTGTCCATTCGGACCGAGAGGCTCCGGAGGCGGCGGCCACGCAGACACGTAATGCGCAGTTTCACCCGGCCCGCTCGCATCGATCCATTGCACGTGTCCCGTCCCCGGCGGACGCACATCCATGTGCACGAACGAGCTGTTCGGATAGTAGCCGCATCCGGTGTCCGGCAACGTCTTGCAGAATGCGACGAGCGCTTCGTTCGACACGCCATCGATGTGGAAATCGAGCGCCTTGCCGCTCGCATGGAAGCTGCCGACGCTCGCGGGGCGATAGCCCGAGACCACGCTCAGATGCGGCGTTTTTCCGTCTTTCGTGAAATGTGCAACGACTTGCTCGAGTCGAGATGCGAGCCCGTAATCGACGCGCCGCACGCCGGGCGAAATGTTGGCGGCCTTGACCTTCGCGAGATCGCTCCACGGTTTTTCGGGCTTCGCCGCGCTGCCCGGTCGCGCGAGAACCGAGAGATGCTCGAGCGCGGTGGGAGCGACCGTGCCATTGCATTCGGTGATCGAAAAAAGATCTTGTTCGTTGCCACCGAGGCCGCGGCGGATTTCGACTTGCGGCGCAAAGCACGGCTTCGGCTTTTGTTTTTTCGCTCTCGAAGCTTTGTCGCTCTTCTTTTTCGAGACGTCCTTTTCGAGCGAGCGCTCGCTCGCCTGCGTCTGCGCGCGATTCGCCGTCTTCCTTTTCGCGGTCTGCGGCCTCTCGGCTTTCGTCTCCGCCTTCGGCGGATCGGCAGCGAACGCGGGCAAGGCGAACGTCGAGGCAACGATGAATGCGAGCGGCGCGATGGGCCTCATGCGAATTCTCCTTTTTCCGAGATGCACGCACGCGGCTGCGCGGGCCAACATTTCCGCCGCGATTTGTGCCATACAGGCGAAGTCGGGATGAACAAGAGCGAGTTCGAGACGCGTTTTCGCGCGCTGATTTCCGGGCAATCGCGTCGCACCGAAAACGTGTCGTGCATGGCGTGCGACAAATGCGAAGGCTGCGTCGAGTCGACGTTCTGCAAAGAAGGAAAAAATCTCGCGCGCTGCCACTACTCCGAAAAGTGCGTCGACTGCACCGACTGCTGTCACTGCGAGTCGTGCACGAGCTGCTTCGGTTGCACCCACTGCGTCGAGAGCGAGCGCCTCACCGCCTGCGCGTACGTGACGCGCAGCGTGAACTGCAGCGGCTGCTCGTATTGTTTCGGTTGCGTGGGTTTGAAGAAAAAGGACTTCCACATTTTGAACGAGCCTTACGATCGACAAACCTATTTCGAGATCGTTCGTAAGCTCTCGCGCGAATTGGGTTTGTGACGTGCGCGCGGTCGTTCAACGCATCGCTCGTGGTCGCGTCACCGTCGACGAACTCGTGACCGGAGAAATCGCGCGAGGTTTGCTCGTCTATCTCGGCGTCGGCAAAGGCGACGGCGAGAAAGAGCGCGCGTGGATGCTCGACAAGATCGCGAACCTCCGCATCTTCGAAAACGACGCCGGCAAATTCGACAAAAGCGTCGTCGACGTCGGCGGCTCGCTGCTCGTCGTCAGCCAATTCACTTTGTTCGGCGACGTCGCGAAAGGCCGGCGTCCGAGCTTCGACGACGCGATGCCGCCGAAGGAAGCCGAGGCCGAATACGAGGCCTTCGTGAATGCCGCAAAAGAAAAGCTCGGCGAGGGTCGCGTCGCCACCGGCAAGTTCCGCGCGCACATGATCGTGTCGGCCGACGTCGCGGGTCCCGTTACGATCTGGATCGACAGCGCGAAATCTGGCTGAATTCCCGTCATCCCGTGAACGCAACCGCCGAAGACGACGACAAACCGGACGACGGCGTCGAGACGCTCTGGAAAAGAGCGCTCGACAGCTGGAACGACGACAAAGTGCACGGCGCGCTGATCGAGTACGCCGTGCGCACGGAAAATTTACCGAACGTCGCCGGGAAATACCGCGCGTTGAAAGACGACACCGAGAAAGGCGAGCGCGCAAAGAAGCAGCTCGATGCGATCGTCGTCGCCGCGACGCAGATGATGCTCGCGCAAAAGACGGTGCGGCCGGAGAGAGGCAAGCCGCCGCCGTGGCTCACGGCCGTGACGGCGCTCGTTTGCGTGACGATTCTCGCTTGGCTCGCCGTGGTGATCCTGCATCGGCGTTGACGAGTCGAACCGCGAGATCGATCGCGGCGCGCATGCCGCTCGCATCCGCCGTGCCCTTGCCGGCGATGTCGTAGGCGGTGCCGTGATCGACGCTCGTACGGATGATGGGGAGCGCGAGCGACACGTTGACGGCTTCGCCGAAGCTCGCCACCTTCATCGGGATCGTCGCTTGGTCGTGGTACATCGCGACGACACCGTCGTATTGCCCGCCCATCGCGAGTCGAAATGCGGTCTCCGCGGGGACGGGTCCCGCGATCTCGATCTTGCGCTTTTCTTTCGCGAAGCGCGCGCGTGCTTCGGCGACGGCCGGCGCGATCGCTCGCATGTCCTCCTTGCCGAAGAGGCCATGCTCTCCGGCGTGTGGATTCAGGCCCGCGACGGCGAGCTTGGGCACATGATTCTTTGCCGCAAGGCGGAGGAGGAAATCACCGAGAAAATAAGCCGATTTCGCGACCGCCGATTTCGTGATGGAACGCGGGACCTGCGCGAGAGGCATGTGCGTCGTGACGAGCGCCGTCGAGAATTTTTCGCCGTAGAACGCCATCACGACGTCCTTCGATTTCAAACGAGCTTGAAGATGCTCGGTGTGTCCGATGAATCCCTTCGAGCCGGGCGCGCGCGATCGCACGATCGCTTCCTTGCTCACCGGGCCCGTGACGAGCGCGTCCGCGGCGCCGAACGAAACGAGATCGCACGCGCTGTCGATCCACGCGAGCTCGGCCGCGCCTCCCGCGATCGAAGGTTTGCCGTACCGTGCATCGCTCATCGCGAGCGATCGCGTGGGTTGGAAGACGCCGATGACGCCCGGCGGAAGGCTCGATCGCGACGACGGATCGTCGATCGGAAGAAAATGCCCGGCGACTTTTCGAAGCTCCGCGGCGCGCGCGATGACGCCGAAGTCGCCGACGAGCACGATGTCGACGTCCGATCGCATGGCCGCGATGACCGCGACCTCCGGCCCGACGCCGGAAGGACAACCCATGCTCAGCGCGAGCCGCGTGCGAGCCAAGGCTGATCTCCCGCGCCGTTCTCGGGCTCTTCTTCCTCGTCCGAGCCCGGCGCTTGCGGCGTTCGCAATTTGTAACCCGCGCCGCGGAGCGTCTCGAGTGGCAGCGCGTCTCCGAACTTCGCGCGCAGGCGGCGCACGTGGATGTCGACGGTGCGCGCGCCCCCTTCGTAACGAGCGCCCCACACGCGCGCGAGGAGGACGTCACGACCGAACACGCGACCGCGATTTGCCGCCAAAAACGCGAGCAAATTGAATTCTTTTGCCGTGAGCGAAACGCGCCGGCCGTCGACCGACACTTCGCGCGACGCGCGATCGATGACCATCCCGCCGACCTTCACACGTTCGTCGGTGAGAAATTCGCTGTTTTGCCACTCGAGCTTCCGAATGCGCGCATAGAGCTCGACGGATTTCACGGGCGCGACCAAAAAATCGTCGAAGCCCGCGCTCGGCTCGAGGAGCGCGACCTGGCTTTCGGCGAGCACGACGAGCGCCGGCAGATCGCGAAGCCGCTCGTCTTTGCGAAGCGTGCGGAGCGAGCTCACGGCGAAGTCGGGACGCTCGCCCGCTTCGATGACGATCGCGCGGCAGACGTCGTCACTATTTTTTTCGAACGCGTCGGCCGGGTCGTCCCAGAAATCGAGAATGCTGACTCGAGCGCCGAGCTGGCGGAGCAAGCTGGCTGCGCTGGCGTCGCGCGCGAGGTCCGGCGTGTGCCCGACGACGAGCACGAAATTCCCCGGTTTCGACTTCGCAGCGATGCGCACGGCACCTCGGCCATAGCACGATTTTTCACGCGCTCTCAGCCCGTGCGATGGACAAACGGACCACTGGGTCGATTGTGAACCACGCGGTTTTTCCCCCTCCGACGTCGGC
>JAICXU010000749.1 GCA_025934595.1 Polyangiaceae bacterium
GAGGGCTCGCTGACGACGGCGCCGGCCGACGACGCGAAAGCTCCGTTCACGTTTTTGATTTACGGCGACAATCGCTCGAACGACGACGCGCACGCCGCGATCGTGAAAGATCTCCTCGGCGCGCCGGGAGATTTCTTGGTGAACAGCGGCGACCTCGTCGAAAACGGCGCGCGCCCCGAGCTTTGGCAACGATTCTTCGACATCGAAGGTCCGCTGCTTCGCGATCGCTGTCTCTACACGGCCATCGGCAATCACGAGCTCATCGAATCGAGCGGCGCGAATTTTCTCCGCTACTTCGGCGAGGATTCGCCCGGTGCCACGGGCCTTCGCAAGCTTTATCGCAGCGTTCGCTGGGAGTCGGCGCGGTTTTTCTTCTTGAACGGCACCGACGAGTTCACGACCTCGGACGAGCGCCACTGGATCGACGGCGAGCTCGCGAAATCCGACAGCGAGCCGAATCTCGTGTGGCGCATCGTCGTCGTGCATTACGGGCCGTGGTCGTCGAGCCTCCACGGCAACAATGCGCACCTCTGGAACGGCGGCATGCTCGACGTGTTCAAAGCGCATCACATCGACTTGATCGTGAGCGGACACGATCACGTCTACGAGCGCGGTGAATCGCAGGGCCTCCTTTACATCGTGTCCGGCGGCGGCGGCGCCCCGCTCTATCCGATCGGCGATCCGCTCAAGAGCACGCGCAAAGGCGAATCGACCTACCACTACATCGAAGCGAAGATCGACGGCGACACGTTCTCGATGACGGCGAAGCGCATCGACGCATCGCTGCTCGACGCGTGTGGGTTCAAGAAGGGAAGCGGCTGGAGCTGCGATGCGGCGTCCAAATCGAGCGGCGCGAGCTCGACGGCGGCGCCACCAAGCTCGGCGACGAATGCAAAATCGAGCCAAAATTCCGCCGAATCGACGACACCGGACACCTCGTCGAAATGCGGCTGCGAAATGCCCGGCCGGAGCGGCCGCGCTCCTCTCGCGTGGCTCGGCGCGCTCGCCACCCTGGTCTTGCTTCGAAGGCGCAAGGCCTAATACGATCGCATTCGAATGCGCCCGGCTCTCCTCGCTGCCCTTGCCGTCGTCTTCGCGTCGGGCTGCGCCACGTATCACGACGATCTCGTTCGCGGCGAAAAAGCGTTCGAGGACAATCAACACGAGCAAGCGCTCGCGATCTTCCGCTCGCTCGAGCTCGAGACGAGCCATCTCGATCCGCCCGAGCGCGCTCGCTACTACTACTTGCGCGGGATGACCGACTATCGCGTCGGATACAAAGCCGACGCACGTCACTGGCTCATGCTCGCGCAGGTCTCCGAAAAAACGATGCCCGGCACGCTCCCCGACGACTGGAAGCAGCGCATGGCCGACGCGATGAACGAGCTCGACTCGCAGGTCTTCGATCAGGGCGCTTCTTCGCTGACGAGCACGCAGACGAAGAGCAGCGACAAGGCCCCTGACGACAAAGCCGGCAGCGGGAAAGCCGCGAGCGACAAAGCCAGCGGCGACGACCAGACCGCGCCGCCTCCTCCCAAAGCGAAGAACGAAGACGTTCCGTGACGCGGAAGAAGCGGATCCTCGTCGCCGACGATCGCGCGGCCAGTCGAGCCGCCGTCGCACGCATGTTGAAAAATCATTTCGACATCGTGGAGGAGGGCGACGGGGCCGCGGCCATCGCGCGTGTGAAATCCGGGCTCGCGTTCCATGCCGTGCTGCTCGACGTCGAGATGCCGAACGTGAACGGCATGGAAGCGTTTCATCGCATCGCGATCATCGCGCCCGACCTCTCGAAGCGCGTCCTTTTTTTGACGGGCGGCGCGAAGGATCCTGTCGTCGATGCGTGGCTGAAATCATTCGATCCGAAGCGTGTCCTCAGAAAACCGATCAGCGCGAGGGAACTTCGGGGCGCTCTCGAACGTCTAGATCAGGAATGAAGTGGCTGTTTTTGTCGTGCGGAATGCTCGCGCTCGGTTCCACGGGCTGCGCGAGCGCGCCGCCACCAGCCGCCGCGCCCCTACCCTCTCACGAAAATCTCCCGACGCAGATCATCTCGCGAACGGCGGCCGGCTCCGCGAAAGAGCTCTACGAACGTGGTGAGGCGCTCCTCGCGCAGCAAAAATTCCGCGAAGCCGCCGACCAATTCGCGACGCTCATCGCGTCGAACGAAAAAGACGCCGAGCCTTATTTGCCGCAAGCCACGTTCGATCTCGGCGTCGCGCGCGAAGGCTTCGATGCACGCGCCGAGGCGCGCACGAGCTACGAAGAGGTCGTCCGAAAATTTCCGACGTCGAGCTTCGCGAAGCCCGCGCTCGTTCGTGTCGTCACGATCGACGCGTATCTCGAAGATTGGCCGGCGCAAGAGGACGCGGCGAATCGATTGCTCGCGCGCACGGACACCGACGACGTCGACAAGATGACCGGGCTCGGCGCGCGCGGTCTCGCGGAGATCGAGCAAGGCGACGACGTGAAGGCCGGCCGCGACGTGGAAGACGGGCTCGAGATCGTCGATCGCTTGCATTACGGAGAAGGCGGTCGATTGCCGGCGCCGGCTGCGCAGCTTCGATTCGCGCAAGGCGAGGTGCGTCGCGTGCGCTCGGAAAAAATCCAATTCACGCCCGCGGAGGTGCCGGAAGC
>JAICXU010000269.1 GCA_025934595.1 Polyangiaceae bacterium
GACAAGATCGCGCGCACGCTCTCGGACGGCGAAGTGATTTCGCTCGAGGGCGATCACGAATGGCGTGTCCTGCACACGCCGGGTCACGATCGCGGTCATATTTGTTTGCAGAATACACGCACCCGAACGCTGGTCATCGGAGATATGGCCGCGAGCGTCGGAACGATCCTCATCGCGCCCGGCGACGGCGACATGCAGATCTATTTGGAGCAGCTCGAACGTCTCGCGGGCACGGACGCATCGCTCGCGTTGCCCGCCCACGGCGATCCGATCGACGAACCGACGGCGCTGTTTCGAAAATACATCGCGCATCGTTTGATGCGAGAAAACAAGGTGTTTCAGGCGATCGAGAAGGCGCCCGGGTCGACCGACACGGAGCTCGTGCCGATCGCGTACGACGACGCGCCAGCGCATCTTCATCCGATCGCGTTATTCAGCTTGCGCGCGCATCTCGAGAAGCTCGCGCGCGAGGGTCGAGCGGTGGAGCACAACGGCTCCTGGACGATCGCTTCGTAACGCTCACCCGCTCTGACAAACGCCCTGGTGACAGAGAGGCGTCGCACTGCTTCCCCCGCACGACGTGGTGCAGGCGCCGCAATGCTTCGGATCGTTCGCGAGGTCCGCGCAGACGAGCCGCTCCCCGTCCGGTGAGGCTTCGCGACAGAAGGTGAGGCCCTCGTCGCACGCCACGCCGCACTGCCCATCGACGCACACTGCGGAGCCCGTGGCCTGATTTTGGAGATTCATCGGCGTGGCGCAGACGTTTCCGCATCCCCCGCAGTTGTCGGGATCGAGCTGGAGATCTGCGCAGCCGGTATCGCATTGCGCCTGCGCGCCGCACGAGATGTCGCATTTGCCGCCGTTGCATAGAGGTTGCTGGGGCGGGCACGTGTTGCCGCAGTCACCGCAATTCTGCGCGTCGGACGTGACGTCGATGCACGATCCGCCGCAGTTTTTCTGCGGCTGCGAGCATCTCGAGACGCACTTTCCACTTTGACAGAACGGACACGCGCCCCCGTCGATCGGCCCACCGCAGCGTCCGCAATTTTTCGGATCCGTCTTCGTGTCGACGCACAGATTGTTGCAGAGCGTGGTGCCGCCCGTGCACTCGGATCCGCACGTGCCCTCGGAGCAGACTTGCGTGGGCTCGCACGTGGCGCCGCAGGAGCCGCAATTTTGCGCGTCTTCCGCGATGCAGGTGCCATTGCAAAACAGGGTGCCGGTTCCGCACGATTGGACGGCGGACGATGTCCCGAAATCGTTCGCGTGCGAAACCGCTTCACACGCGAGAGCGAGGCACGCGAAGAGCGCGAAAAATAGAATCGAAGCGATGCGATGCCGCATTCTTAGAAGCTTACCTTGCCGCCGGCGCCGCGCTCGAATGCAGTATCGCGTTCGGAAGAGGAATGACGAGGGTGGACGGGCCGCCGTCCACGACGTCGAAGCTCACCTCTCTTCGCACCGGCACACACACCGCATGCGTCTTGATGTCGCAAACGACGACGTCGATGTCGGCACGAAGATGGGCGGGCGATTTCGCCGCCGAAAGCGCGATCGGCACGTCGAAGCCGTTTTTGACGTCTTTTCCCATACCGCGGACATCCGCGGGAATGGCCGCGCCATTCGCTTCGAGGAAGTGGGCTCGAAACGGCGCGTCTTCGTTGACGCCCGTGCCGGCGGGGACTTGCCACGTCACGTGCGCGGCTCCTTTGGCGCCGAGCGCGACGCTGCCGAGCGCAATTCGTTCTTCCGGCTTCGCGCGCGGGCGCTCGGTGGCGGCCGCAATCGCGATGCCTTTCGCGGGCGCGGTCAAACCGTCCATCGCGATTTCTTTTTCGGACGCGTTCGCGATCGCGAGCGTCACGATGCGATGATGATCCGTGTCGGCGACGACGAGATCGCCGCCGCGCACGACGAGCCCGGCAGGCTCGAAGAGCGCCTTCCGATCTGCGCCGCCCGCGAACGTCTTCGTCGCGCCGGTCGCGGGATCGATCTTTTTGATCTTCGAATTGTAAGTATCGGCGACCCAGATCGATCCGGCGCCGAACGCGATGCCGATCGGATGCTTCAAGCGAACGTCGTTCGCTTTGCCGTCCACGTCGCCGAACACGAACAGATCCTTTCCGACGACGGTGCGCACGGCGGCGGTCTTGAGGTCGACGGCTCGAATGCTCGACGTCTCCGAATCCGCTACGAAAAGGCTCTTTCCATCCGTCGCGAGGCCGCTCGGCTGCGCGAAGCTCGCGCCTTCTCCGACGCCGTCTTGCCTGCGCTCGTGACCGTCGCCCGCGAAGAGCGACATCGTCTCCGCTTTCGGATCGAAGACTGCGATTTGATGGTCGCCGGCGAGAGCGACGTACACTTTGTCGCCGATCGCGAGCACGTCCCAAGGCGATCGCAGCTGCGCTTGTCGCGCGGGAGTCGAGCCGTGCAAGAAGCCACGCCCGAGCTCGCCGGTCCCTGCCACCGTAGTCACATTCTTCTTGTCGAGATCGATCGCGCGAAGCTCGTGATTCTCGGTGTCGGCGACGTAGATGACGTTGCCGAGCCGCGTGACACCTTGCGGCTTTCGAAAGCTCGCTTCCGCGAACGATCCGTCCGTGTTGCCGGCGAGACCGCTGCCGACGACGTCGGTGACCTTGCCGCTCGCGTCGGTGAGCACGATGCGGTGATGTCCCGTATCCGAGACGGCGAGCCCACCCGCGAACGCGGTGATTTTTCCAGGAAACGCGAGCACGCCCGTGTCGTCCTTTTCCGGGGAAATTCCCTGGATTTTCGTGCTGACGAGCGACCCGTTCTTTTTTCCTTCCGCGAGCGCGCTTCGGATCACGGCCTCGAGCTCGTCGCGCTTTGGCTCGCCCGATCCGATCCACACCGCGCGACCTTTCGTGTCGAGCACGACGATCGTGGGCCACGCGTCGACGCCCCACGCATTCCAAATTTTCATCGAGCCGTCGACGGCGACGGGATGACGGATGGAGTATTGGCGAACGGCGTCGGAGAGGCGCGCGCGTTCCGTCTCGGCGTCGAACTTCGGCGAGTGCACACCGACGACCGCGACGGGATCGTTCGCGAACTCGTCTTCGATCGCCGCGAGCGTCGGCAGGGTCTGCAGACAATTGATGCAGCAGCTCGTCCAAAAGTCGACGACGGCGACGTGACCCGCGAGCTCTTTGAGCGTGAGCGCGTGATCGACGTTGAGCCATGACGTCGCGCCGTCGAATCCGGGCACGGCGACGCGCTCATTTTCGGGCGGCAGCGGTCTTTCTTCTCCCGATGTCGTCGCGATCGCAGAAGCGCCGTCGGCGGCGGGCGCGCGCGCCTGCGTTTTCGTCGTGTCGCATGCCGCGAGCGAAGCCAAGACAAGAAGAAGCGCGTGCGTTGCGATCTTCATGTCGGAAATACGTTGGCCCCGCGCCCTTGGTTTCATGTTCCGTACGGCGGAATCGACGGGTGGTCGTAGCTGCCCGATTCCATGGGCGCGCGGTAGGGCTTGTTTCCACCGTCGTCGGCCGCGTCGCCGAAAAACGCGAGCAGCTCGTCGCGGCGCGCATGAGCGTCGGCGCGGCCCATTTCGATGAGCGTGCGGCAGAAATCGCCGTCGAACAAAAGGTAGCTCGCGAGATCCGCTTCGTCGCCGACGCCGAGGTCGAGGATCTGAAAGAGCTTCTTCGTGACGAATGGGTCGCCTCGAAAATGGCCCTTTCGCACGTGCTCGGCGGCGAGCCGTCCGAGGTCCTCGCTCGGCCGCATGACGAGCGGCTCGACGTATTTGTAGTGAGGAGAGTCGCGCCTCTTCGCGGCCGCGTTCATCTCGCTCAAGAATTCGGGGCCGTAGGCGACCGTACCGTCGACGATGACGTCGTTCAGGCGTTTCAGCTGATCGACGTCGACGTCGATGTGATCGAGCAAGAACGCGTTCAAGATTTTTCCGAGCAAGAACGACGCGCCCGGCGCACGCGCCATTTTTCCCGCGCCTTCGCGCACGACGACGCCGTGGACCTCGCGCGAGCTTCCGATCGTGAAGAGGTGCGTAGCGCCGAGCCGCAACGCGGGCGCGATGGGCGTATTTTGGCGAAGCCCGCCGTCGAGATAGAGCTCGTCGTCGATGCGAACGGCAGGGAAAAGAAGCGGGATCGCCGCGCTCGCGAGCGCGTGATGCGGGCCGATGTGATCGGCGCGAAAGAGCGTGCGTGGAGGCGCCGTCGTCGGGATCACCATGTTCGGCGCGGTCTGCATGAAGACGACGGTGCGGCCCGTCGATACCTCGGTGCACGAGATGCTGAGCGCGCGAAGCTGTTGTCGGCGAAGCGTGCGCGTGACGGCGCGCCAGCTGATTTCGCGTTGCACGAGGTCGGCCATGGGCGTGACGTCGAAGAGGCCGCGACCGTCGTTGCCTCCGCCGAGAAGCAGGCGCGGAATGCTCGCGACCTGCCGCACACCGAATCCCAAAACGCGCGTGAGCTGCAGGCCGCTCCACAGCTCGACGAGGCGACGCAAGCCGAGCACGGGATCGCTCATGTGCGCGGTGAGGAAGCACGCGTTGATCGCTCCGACGCTCGTTCCGCACAAAATATCGACACGAGGAGGCGCGCCGCGAAGACGCGTGAGATCATCGAAGACGTACCAGAGCACGCCGACCTCGTAGGCGCCGCGCGCGCCACCGCCCGACAAGATCATCGCGGTCCGACGAGGCAAAATCGCAGTCGTGAGCATTTAGGGCGCGGCCGAGGAGGAGGGAATTTCGGGGATGGGCGTCGCGTCGAGCAGCGCGGCGATGATCGGACGCTTCACGAAGAGTCGACGGTAGCGAGGATCGCGAATGGACGAAAGCTGCGCAGCGGCGTGATCGACGGCGCGTTGATGTGCGAGCGCGGCTTGCGGAGATCCTGCGCGTTTGAGCGCGTCGGCACAGAGCACGCGGATGTCGAGGCCGTACTCGCACCCCTGCAGCGCTTCGACGGCTCCGAGCGCGGTCGTCGCTTTCAACGTCGCGGCGTGAATTTCACCCGCGTCGACGCGCGCCGAAGCCTCGATGGCGATCGCGTAATAATGGAAGCTCACGAGCGTCTGCGCCTCGGCCTGGTTTCGAGCTTCGGCCGCGTAGGCGATCGCCGCGCGCGGATCGCGTTTCACGCGAGCGAGCTGCGCACGCGTGACGAGCTCGTGCGTGCGATCGTACGCATTGTGCGTCGCCTCGTTGAGGGCAGCGGCGTCGCTCAAGAACGTTTCGGCCGCCTCGAAATCGCGAAGCTCGGTCATGAGCTCGGCCGTGACCGTGAGCGTATCCGCGCGGCCGTCCTGGTCACCGTAACGCTCGTGCGCATCGCGCGCGCGCTGCAAATAAGCTTGCGCACGCGCCGCATCCCCGACGCGCGCGTACGCGTGGCCGATATTGGTGAGCGTGTTCGCGAGCTGGAAACGCCCGCCGATCGAGAGATCGATTTGAATCGCCTCGATCGCCAGCGCGATCGCGTCTTCGTACCGGCCCTGCACGAACAGGCTGTACGCGAGCGAGCCCTTGGTGCGCGACTCGAGCCGCAGCGCGCCTTCACGACGGAAGACCGCGATGGCGTCCACGTACGCGTCCACC
>JAICXU010000080.1 GCA_025934595.1 Polyangiaceae bacterium
CGAGTTCGTGGCGCTCGCCGAGCGTTTGAAGCAAAAATACGGGAAAAAAGTGGACTTTGCGGGTTGGCTCGCGAAAAAGGAGCTGAAGGAAATCATCGGGCTCAACGTGGGAGATTTGGTGGAGCTCATCGTCCAATGTCTCTCGAAACCCGAAACGGAGTAGCGCTCCACGTCCAGAGGCTGGGCGAAAGCGGATCGCCGGTCATCATGCTGCACGGCCTGTTCGTCGGCAGCATGGCCAGTTGGTATTTCACCGCCGCCCCCGCCCTCGCGGAGAAACATCGCGTCGTCCTTTACGATCTCCGCGGTCACGGAAAGAGCGAGCGAGCAGAAAGCGGCTATGACGTCGCGACGATGGCGGAAGATCTTCGCGCGGTCGCGGCGGATTTCGACGGGCCCGTCAGCGTCGTGGGACACAGCTACGGCGCCGTCATCGCGCTCACGTTCGCGCTTCGTCACCCCGAGCGCGTGCGCGATCTCGTCCTCGTCGACGCGCCGCTGCCTCCATCCAAGCTCGCGGAGCTCGAGTCGTTCGTTCGCAAATCGCCCGAACAGATGATCGCAGCGTTGCCTCCGGAGCTCGCCGGTCCGCTGGCGAAGCCCGGACGACAAGCTCGAAAGCTCGCCGAAACGCTGCATTTCATGGCGAAACACACCTCGCTCATCGGCGACGTGCGCCGCGCGGAAGACATTCCGGACGAAGCTCTCGCGACGCTCGCGTGCCCCACGCTCTGCATTTACGGAACGAAGTCGAGCTGCTTGCCGGTCGGCGAGCGGATCGCGAAGGTCGCTCCGAGCGCCACGCTCGCGACGATCGCCGGTGGTCATTTTTTGCCTCTCGAAGCGCCCGCCGATCTGACGCGCGCCATCGTGCGCTTCGTGGATCGCGGCGCCGGTCGCGAAGACGAGGCACGCCATGGGTGAGATCGTCTCGCGCGGCGCGAAGCTGCACTTCCAAAAGCTCGGCGATGGCGATCGCGACACGGTCGTGTTCGTGCACGGCCTCGTCATGGACAACCTCGCGAGCTTTTATTTCTCCGTCGCGAACGCGGCGTCGCAAAAATTCGACGTGCTGCTCTACGATCTCCGCGGTCACGGCCGGAGCCAGCGCATGCCCGACGGCTACACGGTGGCCGGCATGGTCGAGGATCTCCTCGCGATCATCCGAGAAAATGGCTCGAAATCGGTTCACTTGGTGGGCAACAGCTTCGGTGGCGTCGTTGCCGTCGCGTTCGCGCTCGCGCATCCGACGCTCGTGAAGAGCATCGTGCTCATCGACGCGCATCTCGGCGACTCCGGCTTCGCCGATCAAATGGCAGACACGCTCTCGCTCGAGGGCGACGCGCGCGACAGGAAGATCGCCGAGGGTTTTCAGCACTGGCTCGGTCGCCACAGCGAGCGAAAACGGAATCGACTGGCCGAGCATGCTCAAGATCTCGTGACGAACACGACGCTCGTCGCCGACATGCGCGCGACTCCTCCACTGGACGAGAGCGATCTCCGAAAGATCGAGGCCCCCATTCTCGCTCTTTACGGAGAAGGATCGGATTTGCGCGAGCGGAGCGCGCTTCTCTTGAAGGCCGCGCCGCACGCCACCGTGAAGATCTTCGAAGGCTGCTCGCACGCGATCCTCTGGGAGGCGACGGCGCGACTGCGTGAGGAAATGGCTATTTTTCTCGAGCAGAACAGCGATCGAGGAGATCGATGACGCGCCGATTTCTCTTCGTCGTCCCGCCGCTGACGGGACACGTGAATCCGACCGTCGCGGTGGGATCGCTCTTGCGCGATCGCGGTCACGACGTGGCTTGGGTCGGTCATCCGCGCCGCGTGCGTCCTCTCCTGCCGGCGGATGCGAAGCTCCTCGAGCTCGACGACGGCGTGTCGGACGAGGTCTGGCGCCCCGTGCTCGATCGCGCAAAATCGGTGCGCGGTCTCGCGAGCTTCGAGTTTTTGTGGGAAGAGGTGCTCGTTCCCCTCGCGCGAGGCATGCGGCCGGGCGTCGAAAGAGCGATCGAAGGCTTCGCGCCCGATCTGGTCGTCGTCGATCATCAAGCGTTCGGCGGCGCGCTCGCATGCCGGCGAAAAAATGCGCGCTGGGCGACCCTGTGCACCACGTCCGCGAGCATCGTCGATCCCTTTCCGGATCTACCGAAGGTGAACGCGTGGGTCGAGAGCAAGATCGCGATGCTCGTGCGGGAAGCGGAGCTCGAGAACGTCGCCCATGCGGATCTCTCGCCGGAGCTCGTGATCGTCTTCTCGACGCGCGCGCTCGTGGGCGACGTCGCGTTTCCGGATCGCTTCGCGTTCGTCGGCCCCGCGCTCGGAAGGCCGGAAAACATGCCGTTTCCGTGGGATTCGCTGCGCGACGGCAAACGCATCCTGGTGTCGCTCGGCACGGTCAGCAGCGAGGTCGGCGCATCGTTCTTCGACACGGTGATGCGCGCATTCGAAGGAACCGATCTTCAAGTCGTGCTCGTCGCGCCCGCTGATCTCGCGAAAAATCCGCCGCCCAATTTCATCGTGCAGAGCCGCGTTCCGCAGCTCGCGCTCCTCCCGAAAGTGCACGCGGTCGTATGCCACGCCGGACACAACACGGTGTGCGAGTCGCTCGCGCATGGCCTGCCGCTCGTCGTCGCCCCCATTCGTGACGACCAACCCGTCATTGCGAATCAAGTCGTGAGCGCCGGCGCCGGTCTCCGCGTGAAATACGGGAGGCTCTCGCCCGCCCTTCTTCGCGACAGCGTGATGCGCGTGATGAACGAGCCGTCTTTTCGCGAGGCGGCCGAACGCATCGCGCGATCGTTCGAAGAAGCCGGAGGCGCGCGGGCGGCGGCAGATCGTCTGGAGGCGCTCGCGTGAACGCCGGCCCCATTCTCGGAACGCTCCTCGCGATCCTCTGGACGCTCGACGGCCTGCGGCTGCGATGTCGCGCGTCCGCGCTCGCGAAGATTCCGTCGAGCGGCGAAGCGGCCGATCCGGATCATCATTTCGTCGTCCGGAGAGGCATCATCGTCGACGACGCCACGCGGCGCTCCGCATCGTCATTTGCCCGTAAAAATGGCCTCCGCGCGCTCGATCTCGTTTCGCCGTCGCTGCCGTCGTGGCGCGCGCTCCTGCTGTTGCAGTCCGTCGACGTTTCGAAGCTCCGAACGAATCGCCTCGCCGCCGGACGATCGGCGGGCGACGCGATGCTCGTCGACGCGAAGCTCTGGGATCTCCTCACGCCGGAGGAGCGTGCCCCGCAAACGCTCGTCGACATGACGCGCGTGGCGCGCAAGGCGAAGCTACATGCCTGCACGGAAACCGATCTCGCCGTCGCGCCAGGATTGAAATCCGTAGCCGCCGAACCGGGCGCCCGTCCCGCCCTCATCGAATACGTGTTCGGAGAATTTTCGTTCGGCCTCTTGCTCATGCAGCTTGGCTTGCTTGCGATCGCCATCGTGCTCTCGCCACCCGCGGGGCTCGCCGCGCTCGCGGCGATGAATCTTCAGCTCGCGATCGGAGTGCTCGGCTCGCCGCTTCTTCCGCGCGATCTCTTCGTGCACACGCTCTTTCGCGCGCTGATCGATCTCGCGATGGCGCTCGGGGCTTGGCCCGCGGCGCTCTTTCGACCGAACGCGCGCGCAGAAGAGCGACGCGCGATTTACGACGAGCTTCTCGCCGGCGGCACCTCGCGCTTCTTCGAGCCGCGCCGCGAAACGTGCCCGATCTGCGACGGGAACGAGCTCTCGCCGAGGCTCGTCACCGTCGACCGATACGGCTTCAAACCGGGCATTTTCACGCTCGAACGATGCGCGGGCTGCGGCCACGTCTTCCAGAATCCTCGCCTCTCGATCGAAGGTCTCGATTTTTATTATCGCGATTTTTACGACGGTCTCGGCGAAGGCTTGCTCGACACGCTCTTCAGCTTCGACTCGCACAGCTACGAGATGCGCGCGAAGATCGTCGATGGCGTCGCGACTCCCGAACGGTGGCTCGACGTCGGCGCGGGGCACGGACACTTTTGTTGCATCGCGCGTGAGCACTGGAAGAGCACCGTGTTCGACGGCCTCGACTTGAGCGAGAGCATCGACGAAGCAAAGCGCCGCGGCTGGATCGATCGCGCCTACCGCGGATTATTTCCCGAGGTCGCCCACGCGATCGCGAGCGAGGCTCGAACGTACGACGTCGTCAGTATGAGCCACTATCTGGAGCACACGCGGGATCCTCGCGCCGAGATCGAAGCGGCTCGCACGGTGCTCGCGCCGTCGGGGCTCCTCATGATCGAGGTGCCGGATCCGGAGTCCAAAATGGGACGCGCGATGGGATCGTTCTGGGTGCCGTGGTTCCAGCCGCAGCATCAGCATCTTTTGTCGGTGCGCAATTTGTCCGAAATTTTGCGGGCAAACGCGTTCGAGCCGGTCATCGTGCATCGCGGCGCCGCACACCAGCGAAACGACCTCACGTTCTTCGTCTTCACGCTCCTCAATCGCATCGCGCGACCCGCCGATCTTCCGTGGCGAAAAACGGCGGGCCCGCTGCGCCGGCTCTGGAGACAAGTCGTGTGGTGCCCGGGCCTCCTCGCCGTTGGATTTTTCTGGGCCATCGATCAAATCATCGCCCCCTTCCTCGCGCGCGAAGGTTGGTCGAACACGTATCGCGTGCTGGCGCGGAGAACGTCGTGAGCGATCTGTCGATGACGGCGATGTACACGTCGGCGACCTGGGCGTGGGGAAAGCTTCCGAACGCGGACTTGCTCGTGACGCCGGAGGCCGAGCGCGTCTTTCGCATGGTGAACGGCGCGCTCGGGCTCGCGCGACCGTTCACGCGTGCGCCGGCGCTCGAAAAATCCCTGCTCGAGCGACATCGCGTGCTCGACGAGCTCTTGGCCGAGAGCGGGCTCACGACCGTGATCGAGCTCGCGGCGGGCCTCTCGCAACGCGGCATCACGTTCACGGAGAATCCGCGCGTGCGTTACGTGGAGATCGATCTCGCGAACATGATCGAGGCAAAGCGAAAAATTTTGGGAGCGACCGACCGCGGTCGCTCCGCGCTCGCGCGCGTGAACCTCGAGATGATCGAAGGCGATGCGCTTTCGATCGATCTCGACGAGGTCGCGCGCGGTGACGAGGCCGTCTTCGTCATCGCGGAAGGCCTGCTCATGTACCTCGACGAAACCGCACAAAAGAAGCTCTTTCGTGCGGTTGCCGCGCGTCTCGCATCGCACGGCGGCACGTTCGCGTTCGACCTTCTTCCGCAATGCGAGCAACCGAAGCCGGGCGTCGTCGGGCGCGGTCTCGGCAAGGCGATGAAACTTTTCACTCGCGGCGGCGAGTTCGTGCGCGACGCGCGAACACGACACGACATCGCGCAGAATCTCGAGGAGGCCGGTTTCGTGGGGGTCGAGCTGATCTCGCCGTGCCCCGAGCAGCTGATTTTCAAGGGTTCCGTGAAATCGACGAGCCCCGGCTCTTTTTCTGCCTCATGAAACGGGCCCTGCGGCACCTTACCCGACGAGAGGCACCTTGAAGCTCGGACTCATTGGCATCCTGGACGCGCGTCACGTTTGCGCGCTCGTCGTCGTCCCGGTCGTATTTTCATTCCTCGTCGCCGCGGGTTGCTCTTCGTCGAGCTCGGCGGGCACCGCGGATGCCGACGCGGGAAGCGGCGGAGGCTCCGACAGCGGCACGACGAACGGAGACTCGGGCAGCGTGAGCGGCGAGTCTGCCAAGGCGTGCGCCGACGCCGCAGATGCATTCTGCAACCAAGTGCAAACGTGCTCGCCGTTCGGCATGCAAGCCACGTTCGGCGACATCGCCACGTGCAAGGCGCGTTTCGTGCTCGGCTGCGATCAAAAATTTTCGTTCCAGGGAACGAGCGCCACCGTCGCGGACACCGAGGCCTGCGCAGCCGCGCTTCCCGCCGTGTCGTGCGACGATTTCATCGCTTCGAATCTCGGTAGCGCGTGCGCTACGAAACCGGGAGCGCTCGCGAACGGCGCAGCATGCGGCGACGACGCCCAGTGCCAGAGCACGTTCTGCGCGCGCGCCCCCGATTCGGAATGCGGAACGTGCAGCGACGTGAGCACGCAAGGCGGCGCGTGCGTCAACAGCTCCTGCAGCACCGGCTTCACGTGCCCGACGGGACAATCCAAATGCCAGAAGCCGGTCGCGGGGCAGATCGACGACCCTTGCCAATCCCAAGCCGACTGCGATCTCGCCCACGGCGTCGGCTGCAACACGAACGACGACAAATGTTTGAAGCTCGAGATCAGCTCCGACGGATCCTGCGGCGCGGACTCGATCACCCCTTCGAAGTTCACGATCTGTCCCGCCAATGGAACGTGCGATGCGCTCCTCGGCGGGAACTGTCACCCGGCCGCCGCCGACGGCGCGTCGTGCAGTACCGGAACGTCCGGTCCGTCGTGCCTCTCGCCCGCGAAATGCGTGTCGGGAAAGTGCACGCTGCCCGATCCCACCGCTTGTCACTGACTCGCCTCGCCTCGCGATAGCCAAGGAGCAAGAGATGTCGTCCGTGTTGCTCGCGTGCGCGAGCGATTGGCAGGCCCCTGCGCGCTTGCCGAAAATCTTTCGTCGTGCCGGCTTCGAGGTGCACGTGTTTTGTCCGCCCGATGCGGGCATCGTGCACACGAAATACGTCGATACAGTGCACGAAGCGCCCGCCGACGTCCGCGCGTTCGCCGACGCGTTAGCGCAGCATTTGGCTGAAAATAAGGGTGTTCATACGAAAGCGATCGCGATCGACGATCCGCTCTTGGCACATCTGTCGAGCCGCCGGAACGAAGCGTGGACAGCCGAGCTCTTGCCGATCGACCGCGCGTCGTGCTCGGTCGACATCGTCGCGAGCAAGGCGGCGCTCGTCGGACGCGCGAGCGATCTCGGGCTTCGCATTCCACCGTCACGCGTGGTCCGCACGAAAGAGGAAGCGGCGCACGCTACGCGGGCGATCGGTCTTCCCGCGATCCTCAAGGTCGATTGCTCGTTCGCCGGTATGGGCGTCGCGCTCGTCGAGCGCGCCGAAGACATCGCGGGCGCGTGGGACGCGATTCGCCCGAACGGCGACGTCGTCGTGCAGGCGTTCGTTCGCGGTCAGCTCGGAAACACCGCCGTCCTCTATGCGAAGGGATCGCCCCTCGCATGGATGTCGGCCCTGAAAGCGCGAACGTGGCCGGGGCCGTTCGGACCTTCGTGCGCAAGGCAGTTCGTCGATCGCGAAGATCTCGCGCCGATGATCACGCGCTTCGGCGCGGAGACCCGCTACGACGGCTTCGTGGCATTCGATTGGATCGTCGACGAGAAGGATCGCGCGTGGATCTTGGAGGTGAATGCGCGACCGGTTCCCGCGCTCCACATGGCGGCTCATGCCGGAGTCGACTTCGCGGAGGCAGTCCGGCGATGGCTCTCTTCGGGCGCGCCGCACGCGCATCCCCCGATGCGGTCGATCGCAAATCCCGCTATTTTTCCCATGTTTCCGGAAGATTTTCATCGCGCCATCACGGACGCCGACGAGCTCGGCCTCGACGCGTTTCGAACGGGAAACGCCGGCCACGACGACATCCCTTGGGACGATCCTCCTCTCCTCGCGCATCTCCTTCGGCGGCGATCGACGAAGCGCGCATTCGATCGAGTTCTCGGTACGATCGAAAATCATGCAGCCGATCGATCGGCTGCCGTCACGCGCTGGATTTGAGGATGCCGGCCGCGATCGCATCCATGAGCGATTCGAACGCGGCGTCGTCGAACTTCGATCCGCTCGTGAGCCAATCGTGGTGGCGGTGCTCGGGTCGCTCCTCGGGCGTGGCATCGTTGTAGTGACCGAGCACGTCGAGATGATCGCCGAAGCCGGCCCACACGAGCTTGCCCCAGATCTGCGAGCGAATCGGAACGCATCCGTCGTTCGCGCTCCACGTCGGGGACTCGACGAAAACGCGACCGAGCAGCGCTTCGTTGTCCGCATGAAATCCCGGTCCTTCTGCGCTCTCGGCCGCGTCGAACGCGCATGGATAGCGGCGATCGTACGCGCCCGTGATGCCATGAAGGCCCGTGAAGAGCGCCAGCGACACCGACTGCCACGGCTTGCCGATCGTGTCGATCCACTTTCGCGGCGATGGCATCGGCGACATCGAGCACGTCGATTGATAGACGACGCCGGGGCGATCGAAAAATCCCGCGATGAAGAGATCCATCGATTCCGGTGAGAGCTGCATCATCGCGCCCTGATCGTCGGTGATCGCCTTCAAGTAGACGCGGACCTCGGGGCTTCGCGCGTCGTCGACGAGCGCGAGCAGCGAATCGATGGCGCGATCGATGATGGGAAGCGTGATGCGAATCGGTCGATCGCGCGCGCTCAGCAAGCCGATGAGAACGCTCGCGACCGCGAGAGGGCGCGCGCCGATCGAAAGACCGATGACGGTGAATGCGGAGAGCACGCGGAGGGCCTGCTGTCCTTTCGTCGTCGCGAAGAAGCTCGCGAGCGGCGTACCGTAATGCGGCGCGTTCATCGTCGTGATCGATCGCACGCGTGAGAGCCACGGCGCGTCCGGCGGCACGCTTCGCAAGTGTGCGGCAGGCGATGCCACGAGACGCGCGTCGATGCCGCCCGTGGAATGGCCGAGCAGGTGGATAGGGCCGTCGTCTCCCGCCGTGCTCGCGATGAGATCGCCGAGCCTCACCGCGCGTCGTCGCAGCGATGCGGTGGGCGGAACCTCCGACACGTGCGTCTCGAGCTCGTGGCCGGCGTGCTCGAATCGCGCCCCGAGCGCCCTGCCCACGTGCGCGAAGTAATCGTAGGACGCGAGGCGCGTGAAACCGAACATCCCGGGCGACAAATAAAGGCGATGAAGCACCGGTTTTTCCCGCTCAATTCGATTTTACGCCGACGTGCACCTCGGTCATGCGCGTAGGCCATCCCGCTTGTTGTCCCGTAGCGGGCGGAGGCTCGCCGCGGAGAATTTTCGGCAATACGTCCATGCCTTCGATGACCTTGCCGAAGAC
>JAICXU010000230.1 GCA_025934595.1 Polyangiaceae bacterium
ACCGTCGCCGAAAAATCATTCAGCCATGCGACGAGACGAACCGAGATCGCGTTCAAAATGCCGTGTGAAATGAGGATCACGCCGAGCACGGGCAAGATGGCGCTCTTCGGAATTCCGATCGTCGCGACGAACGTTTGCGCGCAACCGAGATCGATCGCAGCGACGATCGCGCATTGTCCGACGAGGTTCACCATCGCCGTGAGCCATCCCCACGAGCGTCCGCCGAGCAGCGCCGACCAATGATAGAGCGCGCCCGCGGTGGGAAATGCGCTCGCGAGCTCCGCCATCGCGAGCGCGACGAGGAGCGTGCCGAGCGAGACGAGCGGCCATCCGAACGTGAGCGCCGCGGGACCGCCGCCGCCGATCGCCACCGAGTACGTGGTCACGACGCCGGTGAGAATGCTGATGATCGAGAACGAGATCGCGAAGCTCGCGAATCCGCCCACGCGACGCGCCAAAAGCTGACGATAGCCGAGCTTCGCGAGCTCTTTCGCGTCGCGTTCCGCTCCCCGATCCGTCACGGCGCCACCATAGTGCTTGACACCTCGGCCGCGCGCGAATTCTCTTCGCGCCGTGAGCCAAGCCACCGCAGACGCGGCACCCGTCGAAAAAGGCCATCCTCTCGGCCTCTACATTCTGTTCGGCACCGAGATGTGGGAGCGCTTTTGCTATTACGGAATGCGCGCGCTGCTCGTCCTCTACTTGATCGAGGGCTTCGGTTGGCAGCCTCACGACTCGTCGTCGGTCTACAAGTGGTACACGAGCCTCGTCTATCTCACGCCGCTCATCGGTGGATATCTCGCGGATCGCTTTCTCGGCATTCGCGCGTCGATCGTGATCGGCGGCATCTTGATGGCGGTGGGCGAGTTCGCGCTCACGACCGGCACGATCTCGCTCTTCTACATCGGCCTCGGATTTCTCATCGTCGGCAACGGCTTCTTCAAGCCGAACATCTCGACGCTCGTCGGCAAGATGTACAAAGCCGGCGATCCGCGGCGCGACGGCGCTTTCACGATCTTCTACATGGGCATCAACGTCGGCGCGGGAGCGGCCGGCATCGCGTGTGGATACCTCCACAACCACTACGGCTTTCGCGCCGGCTTCGCCGCGGCGGGCTTCGGCATGCTCTTCGGGTTGACGACGTTCTTGCTCGGTCAGAAGCGGATTCAGAGAGACGTCGCCGCGGCCGGCAACACGATGAACGCGAACGACGTCGTGCCGGAAAAAGTCGACGCGAAAGAAGAGAAGGGGCCGCAGCGCGAAGAAGACGAGTCGAAGCCTGCCGCGGTCGGTGTCGCCGGCGTCGTCGCGAAGATCATGCCGCTTTTCATGGCATTTTTAGCGGTAGCAGTACCTGTAAGATACATCTATTTGTGGGCCACGGGCGCCACGTCCCTCAGCGAGATCTTCATGCCCATCGCGTTCTCGATCATCTCGGGGGCGATGGCGGCGACGCTGTACTCGATCAAAGGGGCCGGTCGCGACAAGAGCATCGTCATCTTCACCCTCTTCTTCTTCGTCGTTCTCTTCTGGATGGCGTTCGAGCAAGCGGGCAACGCGCTGAACATTTGGGCGGAGTTTTTCACGCATCGCGAGACGTTTGGCGTCACGTATTCGGCGGAGTCGTTCCAGTCCATCAACTCCATCTTCATCGTGATCCTCGCGCCGCTCTTCGCGTGGCTTTGGCTGCGCCTCGCGAAGATGAAGAGAGAGCCTTCCACGCCTCTGAAAATGGCGATCGCGATGATCTTCATCGCGCTGGCTTTCGTCGCGATGGGCGGCGCGGCTGCATTCGAAAACGCAGGCGAGACCAAGGTGCCGCTTGCCGCGCTCCCGAAGGGCGTGGACGTTTCGAAGCTCGATGCCGGTCGCATGCGGTTCGAAAATGGACAGCTCGTCGCGAAAGGTGTCGTCGCGGAATATGTCGTGAACGACGCGCTCGCGAGCTCGGCGTCGGACGAGTACAAGAAGTCCATCGACCAAGCGATCGACGCTTCGCAGAAGGCCCAGAAGGCCGCACCGGTTCGCGCGACGCTCGCAGCCCTCCCCGAGTCCTTCGTCCCGCCCGCGTCGAAAGACGGAAGATGGACCTGGCACGCTGACTCGAGCGAGCTCGAGATCGCCGCACCGATCGAAGCGACCGACAAAAAGGGGCTCGTCAATGCCGGCGCACCACCCGAATGGCGCAAGGCGATGACGACGATGGAGGTGGAGTCGAGCAAGACCTCGCAGGTGTCGAGCTTTTGGCTGGTTTTGAGCTACTTCCTGATGACCGTCGGAGAGCTGTGTCTCTCGCCGGTCGGTCTCTCCATGGTGACGAAGCTCGCGCCGAAGCGATTCGCATCGCTCTTCATGGGAGTTTGGCTTCTGTCGAGCTCGGTCGCTCAATATGCGGGCGGCACCATCGGCGAGAGCTGGGGAACGATCACGCCGAGCGCGTACTTCAACTTGTTCGTGCTCTCGTCCGTGATCGGCGGCGTCATCTTGTTCGCGCTCGTCTTCCCGCTCAAAAAGCTGATGCACAACGCGACCTGATCTCGCGATGCCGCTCGATCCCGAATTCGTCGACGACTGCATTTATGCGCCGGGCGGACTTTTGTTCGACGAGATCCACACCATCGACGTGGAGAATCATCGCGTCGTCGCGAGCATGCCCACCCATGCCGATCTCCCGCTCACGCGCGAGCAGCGCGTGCATCCCGTCTTGCATCCGCGTCACATCGCGGGCGGCTTGATGGTGCACATGACGGGCATGGTCGCCTTCGTGCACAGCTATTACGTGCTCGGCTTGCGATCGAAGGACGGGTGGGTCGGCTACGGCGCGAAGATCAACTCCGCGCGATTCAAAGCGCTCGCGACGCCGGGCGAGCGTCTCGTGATGGAGTGCACGGCGAAACAGGTTCGCAAAGCGCCGACGAGCGTGTTCGCGCGCTACGAATTTCGATTCACCCAGAAAGACACGGTCGTCTACGAAGGCGATCAGAGCGCCTTCTTCAGCAAGGTCGATCCAACCAAAATCGAGCCGAAATAGGCTCGATTTCGGATCGCCAGGCTACTTCACGAGCGTGAGCCGCGGGCCGGCACCGAACGCCACGAGGTGTCCGCTCTCCTCCGCGACGAACACGTTGCACTTCTCGTCGACGCGCACGAGATCCGGAATCGCTTCGCACGGACCAATCGTCGCGACCTTGGCGCCGTCACCCGGACGGAACACGTGCACGTCGACGTGCGGAACGAAGAGCGCGCCCGAGCGCAAGACGGGCTCGAGCCGTCGCGGCACGTCCGCTTCGAGCACGACGCCGAGGAGATGACGATAACGAAGCTCTCCGGTGGCGGCCTCGATCGCCGTGAGCTCTCCTGTCGGCGAGTTGCCGAAGAACAGATCGTCGACGCCGAGCCACGACGTACCGACGGGCGCGACCGGCTTCTCGCTCGCCCAGAGCCGATCGCCGGATGCCAAATCGAACGCGGTGATGTGGAGGCCATGTCGATCGCGGAGCGTCGCCGCGACGACCTCGGCCGCGACGAGGGGACCACCCTCCGCCGTGCACGGTCCGTTCGACAGCGTCCGTCGATAGCGCAAATGCCCTGAAAATGGGTCGATCGCGACGAGCTCGGCTTGCGAATGTGCGCCGCCCGCGAGCGCGACGAGCGTGTCGTGCGCGAGCACCGGCGTCGTTCGGAAGCGAAGACGATTGCGCACGCGCCACACGACGGCGCCCGTCTGCACGTCGAGCGCGGTGAGCGCGCTGTCGCCGCCGGCGATGTAGAGGAGGCGACCCGCGCGTTTCATGCGCAGCGCGCCGCCGCGTCCCCACGCGTAACGCCATCGAAGCTCTCCGCTCGCCAGATCGATCGCGACGAGATGGCGCTCGCCTTCGGTGACGATGAGAAGGCGAGGCAAGCCCGGAACGTTCACGACCGCGCCGGCCGGTGGCGCCGCGAGACGCGGCGTGATGCGCGTCCGCATCGAAATCTCGCCGTTGCCGAAGTCGTGCAGACGAATCTCGCCGTCCGGAAGAATGCGAGCGATGCCGCCCGGCGTGACGACGCTCGTGGCGCGTGTCGTCGGCGTCCGCCACATCACTTCGCCGGTCGCTCGATCGAGACAGAACATTTCGGAGGCGGCGCCGACAATCAAGCGATCGCCGCAGAGGAACGTGCCGCGCAAGTCGATGCCAGGCACGAGCGCTCGCCAGGTCTGCGAGTAACGAAGCCGCGCGTTCGACAAGGCTCGCGTCTCCGGAGCTCCGCGTGGCGCGACGCTCGCGAACGCGCGATAGGGCTCGGGCGAGAGATTCACGCAGGTGTCGTCGCGACACACTTCACGTAGCGCGTCGCCGGTCTCGCGGATTTTTCGGCGAAACGCGGAAAGCCGCAAATTCATGCTGGATCCGCGATCGCGGCGAAGCACGGCGCGCGCGATCGCGCGACCGAACGAAAGCGCAGCTTCGACGAAATCGGGGACCGAGAGCGACGGAAACGTGAACGACGGCGGCACCTCGCTCGCCGGATTCGACCCGACGAGCGACAGCGACGCGTCACCGGACGCTGTGATTCGCAGTGCGATCGGCGTGCCGCCCGCGCTCGTACGAAGGACCGACTCGTGTCCCGCCTCCCAAACCTCGAGCGCGCGCGATGCGAGATCGACGAGCTGCTCGGCGAAGAGGAATGGATGACCCTCACCGAGGCTCACCGATTTGCCGCGCACCTCGGCGCGCATCTGGCCGCGGAAGAGAAGCGCATGAAGGTCCGTACGCTCGACGTCGTGCGCGGACACGGCGTGACGTGCGCGCGCTTCGCGAAGCTGCAGCTCCGCACCGAAAGCCACCGGCACATCACGATCCACTTCGATAACCGCCGGCGCCGTCGCAGGCATCGAGGTCTCGACCGCGAGCGAAGCACGGTCGACGGCGCGAAGGGAGGCGGTGACTTTCTCGAAATCGGCGGCCACATCCCGAAGGTCCGGCCGCGCGATCGGGACGGCCTCGAGCGCTTCGAGGACGCCGTCGAGGAGCTCGACGAGGGCGACCCGCTGATCGTAAGCGACGACCTGCGGCTCGCTGCCTGCGCGATACACGCTGAGGGACGCGACGGCGCCGAAGCGCTCGAGCGCGAGCTCCCAAGGCTCGTCGTAAAATCGCACGATCGCCTTATTTTCAAGGTGTTTCGTGAGATCGAGCAGGGCCCTCGCGATGTCGCGGAGCACGGCGAAGGCTTGGCCTTCGTGCACGCGCGCCGTCACGTTGGCGCCGCCAAGGAAAATGTCGATGACCTCTTTTGCGCGTCGACGGGACCGTCGTGTGCCCGAGCTCGGCTCGGTGGCGACGGGGTCTACGGGCTCGAGATGCTCGACGGGGTTCGGAGGGACGAAGATTTCGAATCGGTGCATAGGCTTGGGGACAGACGAATCGTAGGAAGCCGCGCTCGACAAACGATAGTTTTCGACAAGGTGGCAGAGATTGGACAACGTTCGCGCACGCTGTTAGCGGCGCACGCCTCAAGACGCGCGCAGGCCTGCACGCCACCTGCGAGCGCGTGGGGAGCGCTTTTCGCGATCGCGTGCGCCCTCTATTGCGCGTGGATGTGGGGCTTCACGATCGACGACGCGTTCATCTCGATTCGCTACGCACGTCATCTCGCGAGCGGCGCGGGCTACCGCTTCAACGTCGATGGTCCTTCGACGGACGGCGTCACGCCGCTCGTGTGGCCGTTCGTGCTCGCGCCACTCGCGCACGCTTCCGCGCTCGGGGTGCTCCTTCGCGCGAAGATCCTGAATCTAGCTCTCTGGCTAGCCTCCGCGTTCGCGCTCGGCAGACGAATCGGCGAGCATGAAGCAAGGCCCGCTCTCAAGCTCGCCGCCGCCATCGTCGTCGCGCTCTCGCTTCCGGTCGCGGCGGGTGCGGTGAGCGGAATGGAGACAGGTGTGGCGACGGCGCTCGCGACTTTCGCCGTCGTGCAGGCC
>JAICXU010000800.1 GCA_025934595.1 Polyangiaceae bacterium
CGATGATCGACGGCCTCGCGAGCGGCGCCGACGATTTCATCTCGAAGTCGAGCGACTTCGAGGTGCTCAAAGCACGCGTGCGCGCGCAGCTTCGACGCAAGCAATTCGAGGACGAGCACCGCCGCGTCCGCGACGATCTTTTGCGAAGCGAGCTGACGATCGCCGACGAACGCGCCGCACGCACGATCGCCGAGGTGCGCGCGACGATGGTCGAGGAGCTCGAGCGAAAGCACGAAGAGGCGGAACGCGAGCGAGCGCGCGCGGAGACGGCAAATCAAGCCAAATCGCTGTTTCTCGCGAACATGAGCCACGAGCTCCGCACGCCGCTGAACGCGATCATCGGATTCTCCGAAGTGCTGGAGCTCGAAGGCGACAGGGCGCTCTCGCCCGTTCAGAGGGAGTACGTCGGCTACATCCTGCAGAGCGGCCGGCACCTCTTGATGCTCATCAACGACATCCTCGATCTTTCGAAGGTCGAGGCGGGGCGAATCGATCTGCAGCGCGAGCCGACGAGCGTTGCCGCCATCGCCGAGCTCGTGCGCGTTCTCGTGAATCCGATCGCGGAGAAGCGGCGTGTGTCGCTCACGACGTCGATCGAACGAGGCATGCCGGAGGTCGAGGCCGATCCTCTTCGTCTTCGGCAAGTCCTCTACAACCTGCTCTCGAATGCGATCAAGTTCACCTCCGAGGGCGGCGCGGTCACGTTGACGGCGAAGCGCATGGGCCGCTACGTCGAGATCGCGGTGCGCGACAACGGCGTCGGAATTCGCGCCGAAGATCGCGCGAAGCTCTTTCGCGAGTTCGAGCAGCTCGACTCCACGCGAACGATGGCGACCGAAGGCACGGGGCTCGGGCTCGCGCTCACGAAGCGCCTCGTCGAAGCGCACGGTGGAACGATCCGCGTCGACAGCGTATTCGGACACGGGTCCACGTTCACCGTCAGCTTGCCGATTCCGGCAAACGCGCGCGTGAGCGTCGAGATGGTCGCGGTTCCGCAGCCCGCCCCGAGCGCGCCGACGACGCCGCTTCATGCGTCGATCCTCGTCGTCGAAAATGATCGCGCGAGCCGCATTCTCGTGCGCGACATCCTCGCGCCCCGCGGTCATCGCGTGCTCGAAGCGGAGAGCGTCGAAGAGGCGCTTCGGATCTGGACGAGCGAGCACGTCGATCTCGTGCTCACGGATCTCGGAATTCCAGGCGGCGGTGGACAGGAGCTGCTCGAGCAAGCGCGGAAACGACAGACCACGTCGAGCCGGAAAATCCCGGTGATCGCGACGACGGCGAGCATGGCGCAAGGCGAAGAAAAACGCGTCCT
This sequence comes from Polyangiaceae bacterium, assembly GCA_025934595.1. Lineage (GTDB taxonomy): Bacteria > Myxococcota_A > Polyangia > Polyangiales > Polyangiaceae > JAICXU01. The sequence goes on from JAICXU010000800.1 coordinate 1,316, forward strand.
CGCGAGCGGCTTCGACGGCTACATCGGCAAGCCGATCGAAACGCGGCAGCTCGGGCCTACGCTGGAAGCGTTCCTTCGCCGGTAAAAATCCGCGGGCATCTCTGCGCCTTTCGGCTCGCGCGGCGCCGCGCACGATGTGGGATGTCGGCAGCGCGCCCCACTCGAGAGGGCGCGAAGAAAATTCGTTCTAGCGGTGACGGCGCTTTCTCGTGGTAGTTTAAACATTCGTCACGCAATCACGCTTCGGAGCCGCCGGTGCCGAACGCGTTCGAGCAATGTCTCGCGTGACTCCACCCTGGAGCGTCGATCGATGAATCATCGAAAGTGGATCGGGTTCGCAACCATCACTCTCATTGGATGTCTCGTCGGTGTTCAGGGCTGCGGCAGCGACAGCGCCGACACCACCCAAGGCGGTGACGGCGGAAGTGGCGCCGGCGATGGCTCCGGCGGCGGAGGCGACGGCACGATCGGCGTCGGCGATGGCAGTGGAGGCGGCGACGGCAGCAGCTTCGACAGCGGATCGAGCGACGCGGGTCGCGACAGCGCCGTCTGCCAGATGCTCGCCGCGACGTGCGCAAACAACGGCGACTGCTGCTCCGACAATTGCGATCTCACCGCTCACGTCTGCGCGGTTCCGCGTTGCAAAGTCGGCGGCGACGTCTGCTCCACCGGAAACGAGTGCTGCACGTTCGTCTGCGACGGCACGGGCCACTGCGGCACCACGCAATGCATCTCCGACAACATGGCGTGCAGCTCCGACGCGAGCTGCTGCGGTGGAAAGTGCAGCACGCCGACCGACGGCGCGCCGCGGACATGCGTTCCGCTCAACACGACGTGCAAGACCTCGGGTAACACGTGCGCAAACAACACGGATTGTTGCTCGAGCTACTGCAACGGCGGACTCTGCTCGAGCACACCCTCCTTCTGTACGCAAACGGGTGACGTCTGCAGCACCGATGCAGAGTGCTGCGGCGGAATCTGCACGATCGCGGTCGGCTCGACGCTCGGAACATGCAGTGTCGCAACGGCGCCGGGCTCTGGCGGTTGCACCGTGGCCGGACAAGTGTGCGGCGCGGTGACGACCGATGCAGGGGCGGCCGTCGACGGCGGCGCGATCACGTGCGGCGGCAATTGCTGCAGCCGTTC
>JAICXU010000332.1 GCA_025934595.1 Polyangiaceae bacterium
GAGCGCGACGAAAGGGTCGCGTCGATCGAGCAAGATCGTGATCAACGCGTTCGTTCGATCGAGCGCGATCGCGACGACCGGATCGCGGCGCTCGAGGCTGACCGCGACGATCGCATCCAAATGATCGCGCAGGAACGCGATACGCAAATCCGCGAGCTCACCTCGCATTACGAGTCGCAAATGCACGCCCTTGCCTCCGAGCACGCGGACCGTGTCGCTGCGCTCGAGAACGAGCGCGAAGCGCGAATCGCGTCGACCGAGGCTCGAGCGCGACGCGAGGTGGACGAAGCGCGAAGCCATCAAGAGCAAGCGGTCAGCGAGCTTCAAAACGTGCGCGAGCAGCTCGCGGCGATCACACTCGCGAAACGGGAGAGCGACTCGCAAAACACCGCAAGAATCGCTGATCTCGAAGAGCGTCTCTCCAACGCGAATCGCACGCGTGACGAGCTGGAACGCGAGCTCGCTGGCACGCGGGATCGCGCCGCCATGCTCGAAGGCGATCTCTCGGCAGCGCGCGACGAGCTCACGGCGTTGCGCGAGAAGCTCGCCGCCGAGACCGCGCGTGCGGATCGAGCGAGCGCGAAATGGGAGGCGGATCGCAGCTCGCTGGACCGCGCGAAAGATGCGCTCGCGATCGCCCTGACTCAGATCGAAGAGACCGAAGCACGAAGCATCAACAAGTAGCGGCGTCTAGGCTCGCGTCAGGTCTGCGGTGCTCGAGTCGGGCAGAGTTGCGACCAGCGCCGAGAGGCCGATCGTCAAAAAGTAGTAGTTGGCGAACGCGTACTTGTTGAAGAAAAAGAAGACGAGCAGCGCAAATACCGTGCACGGCAAGAGCTCGCTCGCGCGTCCGCGAAAACGCCATGCCGACGCTGCGCTCGCGATCGCTGCCAGACCGAAGCCGATGGCGCCGGGGATCTCGATGTCGAAGAGATCGAGCATCGCCGTGCGTAGCGTGAGCCCGTCGTCGCGTGGCGGAAGAAGCTTCAAGTAATCGAGCTGCGCGAATTTCAACGCGTGAAAATCCGCGAACGCGAATGGCGCGATCGTCGCAGCGGCAACACCGAACGCGACGGCGATTTGTGCGAGCGAGAGTGAAAGCGCCGTGCACGCGATCGGGATCATCCAAATCATCGACTGCTTCGTGGCGAACGCCAACCCGAGCAGAATGGAGGTCGCCAGCGGACGCTTCGCGGCATGCGCGGCGACGACGAGCGAGACGAACATCACGCTCACGGGCTCGGTCCAAGCTTGCTCCAAAATGAAAAAGAGCTTCGGCGTCGCGAAATAGCAAAGCGCGGGCGCGTCCTCCGCGAAGCTCGGGCCGTCTTCCCATACGCGGCGCGTCGCAAAACGCATCGCACATCCGGCGACGAGGATCGCGACCAGCATCGCGTAACGAATGTCGCCCGCGATCGCCTTCGCCGGGGTCGTGATGAAAAGCTGCAGCGGCGTGTAGACGTAAGGCGAATTCGGCCCCGCGTGATTCGGCGCGGTGCTTTTCACGGAAACGACCGCGAACGGATTTTTTCCGTGCATCAACGCATCCGCGCCGTCCATCTCGACGACCCACACGTCGACGGCTGGAATCGGCGACGCGCGAATCGTGTCGACACCACCCGCGAAAACGCACGCGAGAATCACCGCGAACCGCACGTGACGAAAGTCCTGATTTTCAGCCGTTCCCCGCAGGATCGCGGGGACATACGACGCGACGGCAATGCCCATCGTACAGAGCGCGACGATCGTGAGGCGCCACGGCCGCACCGCGTAGAGCACGAGTCGTTCGTCGTTCATCGCGAGCCAAAGCATCGCGATCACTCCGGCGGCGACGAGCAACATGGGCGCACGCGAATCGCCCGCTGCGTCTTCTTCGGTCGGGCGCAACATGCGCCGAGCCCAGTGCACGGCCACGAGCGCGAGCGCGATCGCCACGGCGAGGAGCGCGGGCAGGGAATAATGACCGTCCGAGATCTCGACGGCGACCCCGATGCACATGCTCGCGGCAAGGAAACGGGCGTGCGACGGAGAGAAGGTCGAGCGACTTTCGCGCATGCGAGCGCTTCTCGCTTCGCACGAATGCGGGCTTGCGAAAACAAGATTGGTTTCGATTGGGCCGCGCGTCTTGACACCCCGTCGTGCGCCCGATAGACAACGCGCGCTCTGTCGTATCGGAGCGGCGGGTCATTAGCTCAATTGGTAGAGCAGCGGACTCTTAATCCGTTGGCTGACAGTTCAAGTCTGTCATGACCCACAAACTGCCGCGCAAAGTGAAGCACCGGTCGTTTTCGGCGCTCGTTCTCGCGCTCTCTTTCAATCTCGCCGCGTGCGGATGGAATGCACCGGTCCCCTCGTACCGATCGCACGACGCCGCGTTCGGCTTTCTCGCGACGCCTTCCTTTTGGAGCGACGAGCCGCCGTCGAAAGGCGAGATGTGCGGCTCGTGGATGTCGACGATCGTCGCACGCGACCCGCTTGCCATCGCGCACACGTCGTTTCCCGAATCCGATCCCGAAGCTTCGTGCTTCGTTCGCGTTCGCTTTTGGAGCGACGATGTCGCGCGGGCCGCGGAGAGCACGCCGCACGGGTGCGCGTTTCCCGATTCGAATCAACGCGCCGTGCTCGCGGGCCTCGCGCGATCGCTCGATCGAATCGCAGACGACGCGCATGCGCCGGATCCCTATTTTTCCTGCGGTTTGACTCGATCCGATGTCGTTGCCGTCGCCCGTCACGACGCGCGCGTGATTCGCGATCTCGGCGACCGTGCGAGCGTCGCACCGTATGCCGCGGTCATCGTTCCCGGTCATGGCCTCGCCGATCAAGGTGCCTCTCCTCTCGTGCATTACGGCCCGTCGAACCCCGGCGCATGCGTGGCGCTCGCGGGCCCGACCTTCGCGCTGCTCGGCGCGATGATCGAACGTACGCGTCGCGCGGCGGCGTTGATTCACGGCGGCGTCGCGCCGATCGCGATCGTCAGCGGCGGCGCCGTTCATTCACGTCTCGTCGAAGCATTTGCGATGCTTCATCTCCTCGTGTGCCCTCGTCCCGACGCGACGTTCGAGCCCGTGGCGGCCGATCGCGTGCTCCTCGAGCCATGCGCCGACCACACGCACACGAATCTGCGCGACGCGGGCCGCTTTCTCGCCGCGATGGGCGCGCGCGCGGGATTCCTCGTCACCGACGATCACTTCCAAGCCGATTATTTCGAAGACCAGACCGGCCTCGAAATGTCGGCGGAAGCGTCGATCAACGCTCGCTCCGCGATTTCGGCTATCTCGTCGGCGCGTGGCGACCGGCGTCGATCGGCAACGATGCCGGCTTTTGGTTCACGCCGTACCGCTTTTGGGCGGAGCCGCGCGACGGTCTCGGCTCGGTGAGCTGCGACGACTGACGACCGCCGCGATCGAAGATGGCTTTCGCGGTAAGTTCGGCGCATGCATTTTTTTCGGTGGCCTGCGATGTTCGCGCTGCTCGCGTGCTCGATGATGGGATGCGCGGCGGAGAGCCCTGCTACGCCGGTTCGATCGACGGCGACGCTGCCCGAGACGAAGCCCCCTGCGCCGCAGCTCGATTTCGAGACGCGCAAAATGAACGCGTATCGCGACGCGACGGACCTCGTCGCGAAAGGGGATTTGAAAAAGGCTCAAGCCGTTCTCGAAGCGCTCGTTCCCGAAGCACGCGAAAAAACGGATACCGACGAAGAGTTCTGGCTTCACAACGAGCTCACGTGGATTCGATGGGGCGAGGGCGAATTGCAAGGGGCGCTCGACGAGGTGGACGGCGCGAAGGGCGCGCTCGATCGCAGCGAGCTCGACACGCCCTCGAAGAAAAAACTGAAGCTCCACGAGCTTTGGGATCGCGCCTACGTCGAGCTCGAGATCTCGCTCGCGGCGCCCGCCGAAAATCGCGACGCGCTCTATTCGAAAGCCGACGACGCGCGCAATGAATACCAAGAGCTCGCGCTCGCCGAGAACGATCACGACGGCATGGCCGTGCTCGAAGCGTTCTTCGCGGTGCGCAAAGGCGACGGCAATCACGCGAAGATCGCCGCGAAAAAAATCGACGTCGAGCAAGACTCGGACTTGCAGGACCTCTACGTCATCGCGCTCGCGCTCGATCTCGGCGGCGACGCGCAAGGCGCACAAAACGTGCGCGCCCGCATTTGCGGCGGGCGCGAGTACCTCATGAAACCGCTTATTTTACGGCAAATGGTGAAGGAAGGGCACGCGTGCCCGGTGCCCGCCTGACGCGCGTCCGATCTTCGAACGCGCTTCGTTCGTGATCAGATTTTGCTGATCAACTGGTCGCCGAGCGAAGGCTGGTCGATCTTGCCGAACCAGAGGCTCCAGGTCGCCTTCATGAAGTCGATGCCGTTGATGGTGGCCGACGATCCGCCCACGACCGCGAACGTCGTGTTCTTGCTGCCGCTCTCGTACGTGATGGTGACGTACTGTCCGTCGTCGAGGTCTTTGTTGAAGACACCCACGGCTTGATTGATCTTGCCTTGGTCGTTGTAACCGTTCATCTGGTAGCCCTCGCGAAGGGCGTCCTGGATCTTCGAGTTGCCGACGCCGCGGAGCATCTTCCACGTGAGGCGCTTGTTCGTGTCCATGTCGATGACGGCCTGCTTCGACTTCGTCGGCGGCAGGTCATGCATCATGTGATCGATGTGATAGACCTTCACGTCGCCGATGATGACGATGTGCTTCACGCGGATGCCTTCGCCCGTGTGGAAGTAGCCGTCGCCCGAACGATCGAGCGCGAACGCGTTGCTTGTCGGGAAAGCGACCGAGAAGAAAGCGCCCATCGCAATTATCCCCAACAAGCTGCGTCGAATCTTGTTCATCGTCCTCGCCTCGGGTTCGTGGTTTCGATCGAGCCTACATCCATCTCACGCGCCGGAATACGGACGCCCGAGAAGAGGATGGACGAGATTCGCGCCGTCTCGATGCAATCGAATTTCGCGCGGATTTCCCCA
>JAICXU010000319.1 GCA_025934595.1 Polyangiaceae bacterium
ATCGAAGAAGTGCCGCTGCCGGACCTGCTCCAGCTTTTCGGAACGTCGAAGAAAACGGGCGTCCTCGTCATTCGCACCGAAGAAGACGTCGGCCGCATTTATCTCCGCAAAGGCAACGTGCATCACGCGGTGATCAACGACCTCGACGACGTGCCCGCCATGAAGAGCATCTTCCGCATGCTCACCTGGCAGAAGGGCGTCTTCGATCTCGATCCGCCGGAGGAGCGCGAGTTCCCGAACGAGATCGACGTCAGCGTCCAAGAAATTTTGATGGAAGGAATTCGTCAGCTCGACGAATTCAACGAGATTCGCGACAGCTTGCCGAGCCTGAATTCCCGGCTCGTGATGATGAGCCCGATCAACCCGCCGATGCGCGATCTGCGTCCCGAGGAGCTCGACGTCTTGCAGCTCGCGCACAACTACGGGCACCTCGAGACCGTGCTGAACAAGAGCCAAGCGACCGATCTCGAGACGGTGCAGATCATCCTGAAGCTCCTGAAGAGCGGATATCTGCGAGCCGAGTAGTGGCAGACGAAGTTCCTGTCGTCGTCATTACGGGCGCATCGATGGGCATCGGCAAAGCCCTCGCGATGCGATGGGCGAAAGAAGGCGCGCGCATGGTGATTTCAGCGCGCGACCGCGTCGAGCTCGAAAAGGTCGCGCGCGAAGCCACGAGCGCGGGCGGGGCGTGCGTGGCCGAGGCGGGTGATGTGACGAAAGAAGAAGATCGGGTGCGATTGATCGATCGCGCGAAATCCGAATTCGGCCGGATCGACGTGCTCGTGAACAACGCGGGGCGCGGTTATTACGCGGCATCGACCGACATCGACGTGAATGCGCTCGCCGATCTTTTTGCGCTGAACGTGGTCGCGCCGCTTCGTCTCGCGCAGCTCGCGATGGATTCGTTGAAAGAGTCACGCGGCATGATCGTGATGATGTCGTCGATCGCGGGCGTCGCCGCCGTCCCGAACATGGGCGCGTATGCGGCGACGAAGTTCGCGCTCGAGGCGATCGCGATGTCGATGCGCGGTGAGCTCGCCGAGAGCGGCGTGGGTATTCTCGTCGTGCGCCCCGGGCCGGTCGACACGCCGTTCCGCGAGAACTCGATCACGACGAACACCGAAGCGGGCGTGCGACCGAAAGGATCGCGCGTGCAAACGCCGGAGGCCGTCGCCGACATGACCGTCCGCGCCGTGCGATCGCGGTCGAGCGTCGTCGAAACGAGCCTCTTCGTGAACGTAGGATCCTTCGCGTCGCGCGTCGTTCCGCCGATTTTTCGGCTCGTCAATCAGCGCATGGCGGCCAAAAAATCCTGACGCGGGAGCGGTGGTTGGGGCTCGCCACCGCGTGGCGCGTCAGGGGTTCGCGTCTTCCGCGTCGGTCGTGCCTTCTTCTTCGAGCGCGGCGCCGTGGCACTTCTTGAATTTTTGACCGCTGCCGCAGGGGCAGGGATCGTTGCGACCGATCTTCGGGCCCGTGCGCTGTTGCGGCTGCACGAGTCGCGCCTGCTGCTCTTGGTGACGCCGCGCGGGAGGCTGTGATGCGCCCGCCGCTCGAGGCTCCGCGCCTTCTTCGTTGCCGTCGATCTCGGAGCCGTGACGCGCATGCATGGCGCGCTCTTGCGCTGCGTGACGAGCCGCATCTTGCTGCTCCATGCGCGCGATGTCGGTCTCTTTGCGGACCTGCACCTTCATGAGCTTCGTCGCGACGTTCGTGTTCACGCTCGCGACCATGTTGATGAAGATGTCGTAGCCCTCTTTTTTGTATTCCTGTTTCGGATCGAGCTGACCGTAGCCGCGGAGACCGATGCCGTCGCGCAGGTGCTCCATGTTGGTCAGGTGCTCGACCCACTCGCGGTCGATCTCTTCGAGATAGATGTGCCGGAACACGCGCAAAAATAGCTCGGTGCCGACCTCTTTCTCTTTGGCTTCGATCGCCGTGAGCGCTTGCTTGTAGAGCTCGTGCGCGAGATCGCCGAGATCCATGATCGTGTCGAAATCGACGGCTTTTACGCCGAAACAGTCGCGGAAACCTTCGGCGACGTCGCTCCACTTCCAATCTTCCGGCGGCACGTTCGACGGGCAGCTCTCTTCGACGATCGCGCTCACGATGCCGTCGGCGAGGTCGAGCAAGCGCTCGCGTTGCTCGGTGAGGCTCTGCGGAATCTCAGCGAGGAGCCGCTCGTAGATTTTCTTCGGCTTCTTCGCCTCGCTCTCTCTGTAGTCGAACCGGTATCCCCAGAATTGGTAGATGTCGATTCGCATCTGCCCGATCGCGTAGATCTCTTTGACGTCGTCGATCGTCTCCGGGCGCGCGACCGGCGGCTCGCCTTGCTTCGGCAGCGGCGTTCCGTAATGGAGGACGAGGTCGCGTACCGAATTTTTCACTTCGTCGGTGATGCGATCGAGCGCCTTGATCTCGCGCGTCTCGCCGGTGGGCTTTCCCTCGTCGTCGATGATCTCGGGCGTGTAGCGGCCGAGGAGCAGCTGCTGGCGGATCTTGTAGACCGTCTTGCGCTGCTCGCTCATGACGTCGTCGTACTCGAGCAAGTTCTTGCGGATGTCGAAGTGGTGTCCTTCGACTTTTTCCTGCGCGTCGCCGATCGATTTCGTGACCCACGGATGCTCGATGGGCTCGTCGTCCGGCATGCCCATCCTCTCCATTAGGCTCTTCACCTTGTCGCCGGCGAAGATGCGCATGAGATCGTCTTCGAGCGACAGGTAAAAACGGCTCGATCCCGGATCGCCCTGACGACCCGCGCGACCGCGGAGCTGATTGTCGATGCGTCGCGACTCGTGGCGCTCGGTGCCGAGAATGTGGAGGCCGCCGGCCTGCTTCACCTCCTCGCCCTCCGCTTTGCACGATGCTTCGTATTTCTTGATCGTCTTTTCGAATTCTTCCGTGTCGCGTTCGGGATCTTTTCCGAGCTCCTTGAACTCGAGCCTGGCGAGCATCTCCGGGTTACCGCCGAGAATGATGTCGGTGCCGCGGCCGGCCATGTTCGTGGACACGGTGATGGCGCCTTTGCGGCCTGCCTGTGCGACGACGAACGCTTCTTTCTCGTGTTGCTTCGCGTTGAGGACGGCGTGCGGAATGCCCTTCTTTTTCAGGATGCGCGCGATCGCCGAGCTCTTCTCGACGCTGGTCGTTCCGACGAGAACCGGCTGTCCGCGCTCGTGATAGTCCTCGAGCTCGTTGATGACGGCGTTGAATTTCTCGCGCTCCGTTTTGTAGACCAAGTCGTTGTGGTCTTCGCGCGCGATGGGGCGGTTCGTCGGGATGGTCACGACGCCGAGCTTGTACGTGTTCTGGAACTCCTCGGCCTCGGTGTCGGCCGTTCCCGTCATGCCGGAGAGCTTGCCGTAGAGGCGGAAGAGATTTTGGAACGTGATCGTCGCCATCGTCCGCGTCTCTTCTTGGATGCGAACGTTCTCTTTGGCTTCGACCGCTTGATGTAGACCGTCCGACCATCGGCGACCCGGAAGCACGCGGCCCGTGAACTCGTCGATGATGAGGACCTTGCCGTCGTCCGCGACCAAGTAATTGACGTCGCGCTTGTAGAGCGCGTGCGCGCGAAGGCATTGCTGCAAAATGTGGAGCGACTCGAGGTTCGTCGGGTCGAACAAGTTCTTGATGCCCATCAGTTTCTGGGCTTGCTCGACGCCCTCGTCGGTCAGCGTGACCGAGTGCGCTTTCTCGTCGACGACGTAATGCTCGTCTTTCTTGAGACGCGGGATGACCTCGTTGATGGTCTGGTATTTGTGGCTCGACGCTTCTTGCTGGCCGCTGATGATGAGCGGCGTGCGCGCCTCGTCGATCAAGATCGAATCGACCTCGTCGACGATCGCGTAGTTCAAGTCGCGCTGCATGTAGTCGAGCGCCGAGAACGTCATGTTGTCGCGCAGGTAGTCGAAGCCGAACTCGTTGTTCTGGCCGTACGTGATGTCGGACTGGTACGCGATGCGCTTTTCGCGATCGGCTTGGGAATGCACGACGACGCCGGTCGTGAGGCCCAAAAATCCATAGAGCTTGCCCATCCACTCCGAGTCGCGGCGCGCGAGGTAGTCGTTCACGGTGACGACATGCACGCCTTTGCCTTCGAGCGCGTTCAAGTAACAGGGCAGGGTGGCGACGAGCGTCTTGCCTTCGCCGGTGCGCATCTCGGCGATCGCGCCCTTGTGGAGCACGAAGCCGCCGATTAGCTGCACGTCGTAATGGCGCATCTTGAGGACGCGCTTGCCCCCTTCGCGGCATACGGCGAACGCCTCGTTCAGGATGTCGTCGAGCTTGGCGCCGTTGTCGAGCTTCTCCTTGAATTCTGCGGTTTTGGCGCGCAATTCGTCGTCGGAGAGCTTGGCGATTTTGGCTTCGAGATCGTTGATTGCGGCGACGCGCGGCCGCATTTTTTTCACTTCGCGCTCGTGACTCGAGCCGAGGAGCGTCTTGATTGCCCATTTAATCATAGAGATTTCGCTGCAAGGTAGTGCCGAGCGGGCGCGAGCGCAAACGTTGTCGAACGCGCCAAAAACCCGCCCATTCGGCGTCTACATCCAGCCGTTTTCCGTGTACCAGCGCGCGGTGCGATTCGCGCCTTCGGGCCAGCCGACCTCGGGCGTCCAATGGAGCGCCCTTTTCGCGTCGTCGTTCGAGCAAACCCAATACGGATAGGTGAGCATGTTCGCTTTTTCGCGCGTGAGCATCACGGCCTTGCCCTTCGCCTTGCCGTACGCCTCGACGACATGCGCCGCGGCCTTGATCATACCGAGCGGCATGCCGACGCGGAGAAGCGCGCGCTTGCCGACGGCGCGCTCCACTTCTTCCATCATCTCGCGCTGGCCGTACACCTTGCCGTCGGTCACGAAGTAGGCCGAGCCGCTCGGCACGTCCGCGTCGATGGCCGCGATGCATGCGCGCGCGGCGTCGGGCCCGTACACGAGCGTGAGCTTCGAGTTGCCGTCGCCGGTGAGCGGGAGCACGCCGCGTTTCACGGAGCGGAACACCTCGAAGATTTCCTGATCGCGCGGACCGTAGATCCCCGTCGGTCGCAAAATGGTGACCGGCAGATCCTTCGCGAAGCCCTTCGCCACTTTTTCCGCTTCGAGCTTCGATCGCCCGTAGGAGGTGACCGGCTTCTCTTGCGACGGATCGAC
>JAICXU010000808.1 GCA_025934595.1 Polyangiaceae bacterium
CGACGCTCACCGACGCCGACTTCACGAGCACCGACGCTCGCCGCGTGATCTTCGCGAACACGAAGCTGTCTGGCGCGAAGCTCACGGGCGCGAAGCTATTCGGCATCACGCCCACGACCGAGACGCCGGAGAATCTGAAGGTCGAGTGGATCGACATGAGCCCGGATGGCGACGGCTCGAAGCGCGTCCTCGCTGCGCAAGTCGTCGCGGTCCTCACCGGACAATCCGTCGCTGCTCCTGCCGCCGGTCGCGGAAATGTGCGTTATTTCGGCCGCGGCGACGTGCTCCGCAACGCGAGCCTCCAATTCGACGACGGCGCGTGCATCGAAATCGAGAGCCTCTTCGAGCACTGCACCATCGCGCTCGGCAACGGCACCGAGCTCATCGTCGGCACCGAAGGCGTCCTCTCGGGATGCCAAATCACGGGCGCCGGCAACATCACCATCAACGGCAAATTCATCGAGCGTGACAGCCCCGGCATCGTCGGCGCGTCTCAGCTCATCGTCAGCTCCGGCGGGTCGCTCGTGGGCGCCGTCGAGCAACCGCCCGAATGGACGCGCTTCGCGTTCGAGCCCGGGTGCGTCCTCAGAATGAAAATCATGCAATCCAAAGACAGAAGCAGGAGAGCGCAATGAGCGACACGAAGATGATGGGTGCGATGCAAGCTGCGGGCGCCGGTCCGAACATGGGTGGCGGTGGTGGCGGCGCTCCTGGCACGAAACAAACGCTCGTAGAAGAAGGCACGAAGTTCAAAGGGTCGCTCACCTCGAGCTGCCCGATCGTCGTGCGCGGTCGCATCGAAGGCGACGTCGAAGCGCCGTCGCTCAACGTTTCGTCGAGCGGCGCGGTGCACGGCAAAGTGCGCGTCGGCGAAATGCGATCGCAAGGCGAGCTGTCGGGTGAGTTCGACGCCGACGTCGTGCAGCTCTCCGGCGCGGTGAAAGACAACACCGTCATCCGCGCAAAATCACTCGAAGTGAAGCTCACGCCGCCGTCCGGAAAAATGCAGGTCATCTTCGGCGAGGTCCAGCTCGACGTCGGCGACGTGCATGCGCGCGAAGCCGAAAAAGAAAAGGCCGAAGGCGGAAAAAAAAATAAAGGCAATCGCGACTCGGTCGCCCCGCCTCCCGAGGGTGGTCAGTAGTCGATCCACGCAGCGCGTTTTCCTGCACCTCCGCTTGCAGACCACTCCTTAAGAGTGGACGATTGTCTCTCGAGGAGGGCTCACGATGCGACGCTCCGCTCATCTCTTCTGGCTTTCGGCTGCTCTCGTTTCGGTCGTCTTCGCGTGCGGTAGCGACGACGCGGCGACAGGCGGCGACGCAGGAATCGGAACGGACGGTGGCGGCGGAGGCGGCCGCGACGGCGGCGGCACGGGCGGCGGAGACAGCGGCGGCGGCGCCGTCGTGTTGCCCGCGTCGTGCAATGGCTCGGTTCTCTCGACATCGACGCCCGCCACCGGGCTTCCGACCGTGCCATCCGGGCTCACGGTCGCGAGCGGCTTCAAGATGGAAGTCGTCGCCAGCATCGACAGCGCACGCGAGCTCGCCGCGCTTCCGAATGGCGACTTGCTCGTCGCGACGGGTGGCTCGGCGATGTACATCATTCCGAACGCCGAGGCCGACGGCGCACCGGGAAAATCAGCCAAATTCGCAGATGCGCAAGACGGCGCGCCGGCGGGCGTCACCTACGTTCCGACCACGTGCGCGATTTATTGGGGCACGAACCAAGGCGTATGGAAGGCCACGTACAAAGACGGCGACCTCACCGGCGACTTCGGCAGCGCGCCGATCGCGAAAGTTCGACAAGGCACGCCCACGCCCGGAAGCGACGGCGATGTGCATCAAACGACGTCGGTCGCGTTCTCGAACGGAACGCTCTACGCGAGCGTCGGCTCCGGATGCAACGCATGCACGGAGGTCGATCCCACCCGCGCCACGATTCAGCAGATGAACGCCGACGGCTCGAACATGACGACGAAGGGCGCACGCATCCGCAATGCGATCGCGATCACGACGAACCCGGACACGGGCACGGTATGGGCGGGCGGCGCCGGACAAGACAGCCTTCCCACGGGACACCCTTACGAGTTCTTCGACGCGCTCACGTCGCACGACGGGCAAGCGGATTACGGTTGGCCCGACTGCGAAGAAAATCACAACGCCTACGGCAGCGGAGCCGACTGTACGAACACCGTGCAACCGCTCATCGAGTTCACGGCTTACTCCACGCTCATCGGGGCTGCGTTTTACTCGAAGAATCAAGGCGGATCGCATGCCTTTCCCGCGCCCTACAAAGGCGGCGTCTTCATTTCGAATCACGGCTCGTGGCACACGGGGAGTGTGAACGGATACTTTTCGCCGCCGCGTCTCGCATTCGTGGCGATGAACGGTGACACGCCGGTCACTCCGGTCGACTGGAACGATCCCACGAAACAG
>JAICXU010000919.1 GCA_025934595.1 Polyangiaceae bacterium
ATCATGCGCGAGAAGCGTCCGACGTCGCGCGCGGTCGAGAAGAGGCCCGCATGGCCGGCGACGCCTCCCGAATATCCGGCGCGCGGATCATGCACGACGCCTTTCAGCCATCCGCCGTCACGCGATTCGGTCGTCGCGGCGCGCGCGCGCAGATCGGGCGTGGGCAGGAACATCGTCTCGTCCATGAGGAGCGGCGCGTAGAGCGCGTCGTGCGCGAAGGCGTCGAGCGATTTTTTGCTCGTGCGCTCGACGATCTCTTGGAGAAGCAAGTAGCCGACGTCCGAATAGAGCACGCGCTCGCCCGGCTTCGCGCGGAGGGGCGCCGCCATCGCACGTCGCAGCATTTCCGCGTGACCGAGCTTCGCGTCGTCGAGCGGCGTGTCCGCGCGCAGGCCCGCCGTGTGCGTGAGCAGCTGCCGGATCGTGATGTCGCCTTTTCCGTACGCTTTGAGCTCGGGGATCGTCTTCGACGCCGCCTCGTCGAGCGTGAGCGCGTCGCGATCGACGAGCACGTGAATGCTCGCGGCGGTGGCCATCGGCTTCGTCAGTGAAGCCATGTCGAACACGGTGTCGATCGTCATCGGCTCGACGAAAGGCTGGATTTGCCTATTTCCATAGACTTTCGTGAGCACGGGGCCGCTGCGCCGACCGATCTCGACGACGCATCCCGGGATCTTCGCCTCGGCGATGGCTTGCGCCACGATCGCGTCGATGGCTCCGAGCTTCGACGTGTCGAGAGATGCCTCCCACGGCCCGGGCGGGCGCTTCGGCGTGCCTGCGTCCACTTCGACGACGACCATGGGCGGCGTCGGCGCGGGTGGCGCGGGCTTCGGCAGAATCGAAACGGGCGCCGGAGCTTGTCCGCACGCGAGCACCGCCAGCGCGGGAAAAATCAGAGCTGCGTGAGCGCGATGGCGTCGCACCTCAAGTCTCGCGGCTCGCGCCTTTCGCGATGCGCTCGAGATTTTTCCAGACGATGTCCCGCCCGTCGCCGTTCGAAGCGCTCGTGGCGATGACGCGCGCGTGCAACGCTTTCTGACCGGCCGCGCGCACCGTCTTTTCGCATGCTGCGAGCGCGGGCTTTCGTTCCGAGAGCGAGAGGCGATCGATCTTCGTGGCGACGGTGAGGATCTCGTAACTCGGCTTGCGGTCGAGCGATGCCAAGAATTCGACGAGCTCTTCTTCTTCGCGCTCGATGCCGCGCCGTACGTCGACGAGGATGACGGCGCCGCGCCATGTCTCGCGCTCCCGGAAATATCCCTCGATCATCGCTTGCCACGCGCTGCGCTCGCCTTTCGCGCGAGCCGCATAGCCGTAGCCCGGCAAATCGACGAAGCGAATCTGCCATTTTTCTTTTCCCGTCCCCGCGCCCGTGTCCGCCGCGCGGCCGGCGACGTCGACGTCGAAGAAGTTGATCTGCCGCGTGCAGCCGGGAGTGCGGCTCGTGCGGACGAGATTCTTTCTCTGTACGAGCATGTTGAGGAGGCTCGACTTGCCCACGTTCGATCGCCCGCAAAAAGCGACCTCCGGAGGACCCGCCTCGGGCAAGCCTTTCGCGCTCGTGGCGCCGCCGACGAATCGTGCGTCGGCGATGCGATAGTCGGTGTGTGCCTCGTTCTTCGTCATGCGCGGCCGAGTCTACGCCGAAAGCCGTGCGTAATCGCCTCGAGCTCCGGCGAGCGCAAAAGATGCGCCGCGATCGCGAAAACAGCGGAAAATGCCGCCAATCCGAGGACTCCAGGGAGAGCGCGCGCGATGCCGGCGCCGTGCAAGTAACGCGCGAGGGCAAAGGCGAGCAAGACGGCGAGGAGCGAGGCGCCGAGCGTTCGCGCGCACGACACGGCGATCTCTTTGCCGTGCGCGTCGGGGAGCTTGCGCGCGACGAAGAAAAGGAGGAGCGCCATCTGCACGAAGCTCGACCCCGCAACCGCCATGCTGACCGCGACGTGGCCGAGTGAGCTCTTCAGCGTGACGGCGATGGCGATGAACGCGCAGAGATCGATCGCGCTCACGATGACCGGCGTCTTCGTGTCGCCGAGGGCGTAAAAAACGGGAACGACTTGGCGAACCACGGCCACCGTCCAGATTGCGCTGCCTTGCCAAAGAAGCGCGCG
>JAICXU010000488.1 GCA_025934595.1 Polyangiaceae bacterium
CCCATGAAGCGCTTCACGCTGACGATCGTGTCGACGGGATGTCCCGCCGCGCGCGCTTGACCCGCGGTGCCCACGAAAATTCCGGTGCGCGAATAGCTGACGATGCTCGGCTGAAGAGCCACGCCGTCGCAGTCCTCGATGACTTCCGGGCGTTCGTCCCGCACGTAAGCCACGAGCGAGTTCGTGGTGCCGAGGTCGATGCCGACGGGCCGCGGCGCTGCTTTCGGATCGAAGATCTCGAAGAGCGTCATGACGCACGCCCTTCGGCGACCGCCTGCTCGGAGAGCGTCTCTTCGATCGCGGAGACGTCCTCGAGCATGCGGCGATAGAAGCGCAGCTCACCGAGCTTCGGGAGTGCTGAAACGAGCAGATGCTTGTCGATTTGGGCAGATGGGGCCCGAGCCACTGCGAGCGAAATGGCTTCTTTTACCGCCTTTTCGCGATTCTCGGCGTCGTCGGCGAGCGCCCGGATTTTGCCGAGATTTTTTTCGTCACGGGCTTCGGCGAGCGCTTCGCGCATTTCCATCATGTCCATCAAGAAGGCTTGGTCGGTCTTGGGCTCGTTCGTCTCGCCGACCTTGATCCCCGCGAGCTCGAACAGCGCCTCGGCGCGCCGAACCGGATCCTTCACGATGCGCCACGCTTCGTTCACGCGCGCTGCGCGCTCGATGGCCTCGCGACGCGCGGAAGGTCCGACCGCGGCGAACTTGTCGGGATGAAGCGCGACCGACAGCTCGCGATGCCGCTTTTCGACTTCTTTCAAATCGAGATCGTATCGGGCCTCGATGCCGAGCGCTTCGAACGGATTCACGTCGCCGCTCCGCGCTCGCTCAGACGGTGAACGAGTGACCACACCCGCACGACGTCTTCTCGTTCGGGTTCACGAACTTGAAGCCTTGACGCATGAGCGTCTGCTCCCAGTCGAGGATCGTTCCGTTCAAATAAATGAGGCTCTTCGGATCGACCACGACGCGCACGCCGAATTGATCGAACACGCGATCTTTCGCCTTCGGCGGACCGTCGTGGAACTCGATGACGTAGGAAAATCCCGAGCAACCGCCGCCGCGAATGCCGACGCGGAGCGAGGCGTCGGGCGTACCGCGCTTGTCGATCTGCTTGCGGATCGCCTGCGCCGCTTTTTCCGTGACCGAAATCGAGAGCGCGGCCTTGGTCGAGCTCTCGGTCTTGGTCTCGGTCGAACCGGTGGGTTGGCTGGTCGATGCGCTCATCATGATGTCCTGGTCGTTCTGGTCGCTTTATTTGGTCTGGGCTTCTGGTTTTTCCGAGCGACGCGCGGCTTGCTTCGCCCGGAAATCGTCGATGGCGCTCTTGATCGCGTCTTGTGCGAGCACCGAGCAATGGATCTTCACCGGCGGGAGATTCAGCTCGTTCACGATGTCGACGTTCTTGATCTTCTCGGCTTCTTCGAGCGTCTTGCCTTTCAGCCACTCGGTCGCGAGCGACGACGATGCGATCGCCGAGCCGCAGCCGAACGTCTTGAACTTCGCGTCTTCGATGACGCCGCCATCGGAGACTTTGATTTGCAGCCGCATGACGTCGCCGCAGGCGGGCGCGCCGACGAGGCCGGTGCCGACGTTCGGATCGCTCTTGTCGAGCGTGCCGACGTTCCGGGGATTTTCTGCGTGATCGATGACTTTTTCGCTGTACGCCATAGCCACTATTCCTTTTGGGGGGTGCAGGGTGGGGAACCCCCCTGCTCCAGAACTAATGCGCTGTCCATTGGACAGACTTCAAATCGATTCCCTCTTTGTGCATCTCGTAGAGGGGGGACATGTTGCGGAGGTGCGTCGCTTTCTCGACGACGAGCTTGGCGACGTAGTCGACTTCTTCTTCGGTCGTGAATCGACCGAGACCGAAACGGATGCTCGAGTGCGCGAGATCGTCGCCGACGCCGAGCGCGCGAAGCACGTACGAAGGCTCGAGGCTCGCGCTCGTGCAGGCCGATCCGCTCGAGACAGCGACGTCCTTGATCGCCATCATCATCGCTTCGCCTTCGACGAACGCGAACGAGAGGTTCAAGTTGCCGGGCAAGCGGTGCTCGAGCGATCCGTTCAAGTAGACCTCGTCCATCGAGCTTTGGATCTTGTTGCGAAGGCGCTCGCGGAGCTTGAGCAGGCGCGCCGCTTCTTCCGGGCGCTCTTTCATCGCGATCTCGGCTGCTTTTCCGAAGCCGACGATCGCGGGAACGTTGAGCGTGCCGGATCGATTGCCGCGCTCGTGACCGCCGCCGTCCATTTGAGCGACGAGGCGAACGCGCGGCTTCGAGCGTCGCACGTAGAGCGCGCCGACACCTTTCGGTCCGTACATTTTGTGGGCGGTGATGCTCGCGAGATCGACGTTCATTTTCTGCACGTCGAAATCGATCTTGCCGACGCCCTGCACGGCGTCGGTGTGGAAGAGAACGCCACGCGCGCGCGTGATTTTTCCGATTTCCTCGAGCGGCTGCACGGTGCCGATCTCGTTGTTCGCGAGCATGATCGAGACGAGGATCGTCTTCTCGGTCATCGCGTTTTGCACGGCCTGCGGATCGACGCGCCCGTCTTTGGCGACCGGGAGATAGGTGACCTCGCAGCCCTCTTTTTCCAGGCGTTTGCACGAGTCGAGCACGGCCTTGTGCTCGATGACGCTGGTGATGATGTGGTTGCCTTTGTCTTTGTAGAACTCGGCGACACCTTTGATGGCGAGGTTGTCCGATTCGCTCGCGCCGCTCGTGAACACGATTTCTTTTTCGCTCGACGCGCCAATGAGCTTCGCGATGTTTTCGCGCGCCACGTCGACCGCTTCCTCCGCCGTCCAACCGAACGAGTGACTGCGGCTCGCGGCGTTACCGAACTTCTCTGTGAAGTACGGCAGCATGGCCTCGAGCACGCGCGGATCGACCGGCGTCGTCGAGTGGTAATCCATGAAAATCGGGAGCTTCGGGGTCGTCATGATGTAGGCGCTTTCCTATCGAGCAGGTCGCGAGCCGAATAGCGCTCAGGCTTGAGCGCGTCTTGAGAGGTCAGTCCGGCGACGAGATCCGGAACGTGGCAGCTGCAATCGTGCAGATCGCACGCTTTGCAGGCGGAGAGCATGCGATCCGGATCGCACACTTCGCAGGTGTCCAAATACACGAGGCTCGCTTCGAGCTCGCGTTTCAGCGCTTGCATCTTTTGGAGCTCCGCCGCCGTCTCGGCGAGCTTCTTCTTGTAGACCTCGCGCATCTTCACCATCGCGCGCGGCGCGGAGCTCGATTGCTCCCACTCGCGAAGCACGGTTTGGATGTCGGTGAGCGTGAAGCCCATGTCCTGCAATTTCCCGATCCAACGAATGCGGACGAGCGCGTCGCGTGTATAGAGGCGATAGCGTCCCTTCGATCGCGCCGTCGGCTTCAGCAGCTCGAGCTCCTCGTACAAATGAATCGCGCGCACGGTCTTCCCCGACTCGCGCGCGAGATCGCCGACTTGCATGAGCTCGCGGTCCTCCCCAGCTTGGGCAGGCAGGCGGTCCGCGGAATCGTCCGCGTGAGCGGGCGGCGGATCGAGAACGAGAGGAAGTCGGTGACTCATGAGATTCGGTGACCCTGTCGGGTTGCCCGCGTTCGCCCCGTGTTAGCCTCACGTTAACGGGGGGGTTCGCGGCGCCTCCTCTTTAGAGGAGAGCGTGACGGTCGTCAAGCAACTCTTACGTTAGGGTGAGTCTTTCGTAAGCCTGCGTCAACAGCGATTTTTTCCGATTTCGCCGATTCATGCCGCGTTGCGTTGACGAGATCCGCCTCCCTGACGGTCGCGCGGAGCCCCTGAAAAGCGATACCGTCTTCTTCGCGTGACTCGTTCCAAGGCACAGCCCCCTGCGCCGCCATCGACCGAAGAGCTCGACGACTCGGATCTCCTGGAGGAGGACGACGACGACGAGGCCACGGTGATCGGCTCCCTTCACG
>JAICXU010000683.1 GCA_025934595.1 Polyangiaceae bacterium
CATCGTTCGGTCGCCGTCGCGATGCGTTTCACGATCGGACCGCGCGAGCCGTCGGGATCGATCTTGGGGGGCGGATCGCGGAGCCATGTCGGTAGCTTCGATTGCAGCCATTCGATCGTGACGAGAAGCGCGGGCACGGTCGGGATCATCGACGCCCACACGAGCAGCATGCCGAAGAAGCCGATCATGCCGAACTGACTGAAGCCACGGAACCGCGTGACGATGAGCGATCCGTACGCGATGCCGCCGACGGTGGCGCCGACGAGCTCCGCGCGAAACGCATTCCACACGGCGTCTCGCCGCGCCTCTCTCGGACCTTGGCCTCGCGCGCGGAACTCGCGATACCGAGACAAGAGGACGATGGGATAGTTGATGCCGTTGCCGAGGATGATCGCGCCGAGAAACGCGCCCGACGTATTGACGTAACCGAACGTCGCCATCGCGAACGAGTACGCGCAGCCGATACCGACGATGGCGGGCGTCGCGAGCACGATGAGCGACCACGGCGATCGGAAGAAGATCACGATCCCGCCCAAAATGAGCACGAACGCGATGCCCGTGGCCGTGGCCGCGTCGCTGACGAGCGACTTTTTTTCTTCCATCGCGTTGGGGATGTCTCCCGCCAATCCCCACTGCATGTCCTTCTGATATTTCTCGGGATGCAGGTCGTTCATGATGCCTTCGACCTTGCCGAGCAGCGCGTCGCCGCTCGCATCGCCGAGCCCTGCGGCCGTCGACACGATGCGGATGCCGAGCATCGTGCCGTCGGGAGTCGCGAAGTAGCCCGTCGGAAAATCGTCGTTCTTGTTCGCTTCTTTTTGCCAACGATCGCGGAATTGATCCATGCCGAGCGCGGGCTTCTTTTCGTCCTCCGGCTTCGGCGCGGGCTTCGCGGAACTCACCGGCGGCGCGTTCGCGCTCGTCGTGGCTCCAGGCGCGGGCGTAGGCGGCGCGGGCTTCTCATCGTCTTCTTCGAGGGAAAATCCGCTGCGAAGAGCGATTTGATGATCGAGCGTGTTGTCGGCGTCCTCGAGGTCCTTCTTGTCGGCGTAGAGCCACTTGTGATCTTCGAAGAACTTCCGAACGTCCTTCGTTCCGGTTTCGATGTACGAGACGAGCTCCGGACCGCAGCTCGCACGGCACTCGTTCGCTTGCGGGCCGTCGCCGCATTTCACGATGCATTTTTTTCGCGCGTCGACGAGGCCCTCGACCTTCGCGGACAGATCGTCGATGAGCTTTTCGTTCGCGGATCGATCCGGCGACTGCACGACCACGATGAGCGTCGCGCCTCCACCGACGCGTCCGAGCTGATGCTCGAACGCTTGAAATCCGGGGCTGTCACGCGGCAAGAGCTCGAGAAAATCCGAGCGCAAATCGAGCTTCGACGCGTACCACCAGCTCGACGCGATCACGAGCAGCGTCACGAAGAGGACGATCACCGGATGATCGCCGCTCGCGTCGACGATCCGCGCGACGAATTTTTTCATCGAGCTTCGCCCCGCTCTGGTCCTGACGTCACCGCGAGCCCCGACGCGAGCACGATCTCGTTCTGAATTTTCTTCGCCTGTCTCGATGCGTCGAAATCCATGACGATGCGCTCGCGTGCGCTGCGGCCTTGGGACCGGCGAAGATCGGGATCGCGGAAATAGCGCACAAACGAGGCGGCGAGGCCGTCGACGTCGGGGGGCACGCCGCGAATCAGTTGGCCCGAGCCGGGGTCGAGCATCTCCGCCACGCCGCCGACGTCGAACGCGATGACGGGCTTGCCGCACGCCATCGATTCGATGACGGCGCGTGGCAAGGGATCGGGATAGACGCTCGGCACGACGGCGACGTCGAAGTCGGCGACGTACGGCTTCACGTCGGTTCGGAAGCCGAGAAAATGCACGTTTTTCTCGATGCCGAGCTCGCCCACGAGCGCGCGGCACTCTTCGAGATGATCGGGCTCGTAGTCCTCCGGCGTATCGCCGAGCACGACGAAGAAGCAACGCGCGCGGTCCTTCTCCGGGAGCTGGCGGAGCGTCTTGTCGGCGGCGCGGATCATCTCGACGTAGCCCTTGCGCGGAAGAATTCGACCTTGGCTTCCGAAGACGACCGCACCTTCGGGCAGCGAAAGCTCGGCGCGCAAACACGGCGGGACGCGCGGCGAAAATTCGTCGATGTCGAGCGCATTGTGGATGACGCGCACTTTTTCTCTGCAGTGCGGAAAGAGCGACGCGGCCGCATTGGAAACGCAGATGATCGTCTTCACGCCGCGACTCGACGCGAGCCGATCGTGGACGGGCCTCACGAGCTTCGGAAGCGACGTGTAGCGGACGTGCCAGATCGCGGGAGTGCCCGACGTCTTCGCGAGCGCGCCGCCGGCGAAGTCGGCGTTCGTGCCGTTGCATTAGATCAAATCGTAACGACCGCGCTCGATGAGCTTCGTGAGCTTGCGAATGCCGTCGCCAGCGCGCACGACGTTCCCGACGAAACGAACGGCCTTCTTCGGCAACGCGGCGTCGAAATCGTCGCGTTCGATCGCGCGATTCCACGGCTCGACGGGATTCTCGACGAGGCCGGGTTCGAACAGGATGTCGTCGACGACGCCGTCGCCGTTCTTGCCGCGGAGCAAATCCGCGATGACACCGTCGCGCGGCAACACGACCGCGCGATGCACGACGAGCGGGTCGAGAAACTTGAGGATGTAATAGAGGCTCCGCCCCGGTCCGCCGTTTCGCGCCGTATCGTTGATGAACAGCACGCGCGCTTTGCGACATGACGAAACTGCGAAGTCATTCGGACGCGGTGCGCGTTTTCCGAATGATTCGAGCGTCATGCGACGACGCTATAGCAGACTCGCTTCGAATCCACGAAGGTATGAATGACCATGCTTTTGCCGTTGCTCGAGACGCGCTTGTCGCCGGCAAACGCCGCGATTTACGACGCCTTC
>JAICXU010000055.1 GCA_025934595.1 Polyangiaceae bacterium
CACCCCGAGAGCCGCCGCGAGCGCGCGCGCGTCATCGGTTGATGCGCTCGTGAGCTTCCATCGCTCGTCGACGTGATGAGAGTCGGCCGCCTCTCGCAGGACCGCGGGCGTGTCATGCTCCCGGTCGAAGCTCACGAGCAGCACGCGAAGGTCCGCCTGCTCCGCGGGCGTGAGCTCACGCTCGATCGCTTGAATGCGCGAAATCGTGAGTGGGCACGCGGACGGGCAGGACGCGTAAAACATGCTCACGATGACCGGGTGACCGCGAAAGGTATCGAGTGCGATCACGTGCCCATCTTGATCGCGAAGCGGCGTCGCCAGCGGATAGATCGACGGGCCGATCGTCTCGCTCGTCGAGCTCGCCTCGGGCGACGGGGCAGGTGCGCGATCGCACGCCGCAAGGAGCGCGGCCAAGAGCATGACGATCGAGGTCGCGCGAATCATGACGCATCCTTCGGAAGATCCTGGGCACAGCGAAATCCCAAGTTCGGCGTCGTGGTGTCACCGTGGAGAGCGGAACGCATCGCCGCGCGCTCGAATGCGGGAAAATCAGCCGCTGCCGCGCCGCCACCCGAAGACGAGCCGCAATCGACGGCTGCGGTCGACGAGAAGTCGAGCACCCACTCCCAAACGATGCCGTGCAAATCGCGAATCCCCCAAAAATTGGGCGCGCCGCCGACGCGTGGAAGCTCCGCGGGCGACGGCGCGGAATAGAGCGCCAGCAAATGCGTTCGCCACGTTGGATCTGCGTTGCCGTCCGCGCGCGTGTCGCTGGCCGCTGCGGCGATCTCCCACTCGGCGGTGGTCGCGAGACGCATGCCGCGCGCGGCGCAATAAGCGCGCGCCGAAAACCAGCTCACCTCGACCACCGGCTGCTTGTCGTCCATCGCTTCACCGAGCTCGCTCGCCGACTTCCACTTCGCGAGATATCCCTCGTCCGCGAAGACGCGCGCGATGCGACCGCGCTGCCACTCCGGATGTGCGCTCACGAACGCGAGATAGTCGCCGTTCGTGACGAGCTCGCGATCGAGCCGAAACGATGCAACATCGACCGGCTTCGCGTCCACCGGCGATGGTGCGCGATAGGTCCCCGCTCCGACGATTGCCGTCGCGCCGGCATTTCCATTCGCAGAGGCGGCGGCGGGAATGCTCGCCGACGCGGGGACCGAGAGCGCGAGGACCAGGACCCATGCGCGCATGTCATCGCTCCGCGAGCACGGTGTGAACGCCAGCGGCGCGCGCCGTCGCAACGTCGGCGGGCATCACTGCGTCGCCCGTGTTCCCCCATGAATTGCGAACGTACGTGAGCGCGCTCGCGAGCTCCGCATCCGAGAGGAACGCATGCGAAGGCATCTCCATGTTGCCGAACGTCGTTCCGTTCACGACGACCGGCCCCTTCAATCCGCCGAGCGCGATGTGGACCGCTCGATCCTTGTCGGCCATCAAGAAATCCGATCCGGCGAGCGGCGGGATCGCGGGCGGTAGACCGGCTCCCGTTTTCTGATGGCACGCCGCGCACGTGCGATCGAAGACGCCGGCGCCCATCGCCAGAAGCTCCTCTTTGGTTTGCGGCACGGGGGTCGGAGCCGCGGTCGCTGCGGGCACGTCGGCACCCGTGAACGGAAGATCCGGCCCCTGATCCGCGTACAGCGCCGTGTTGGAAGCGCCTTCGACGGAGAGCTGTCCTTGCGCGCCTTTGCTGAACGCACGGAAGATCGAATGATCGACGAACGTGTACTCGCCGGGCTCGCGCGGCGTGAATTCCACCGTCGCCGCGCCGCCCGCGGGAATCAGCGTCGTTTGCACGTCTTGCTCGGGCGTCGTTCCGCCCTCGCGATACACGCGATCGAAGATTGCTCCGATGACGTGGAAGCTGCTCACGAGATTGGGCCCGCCGTTGCCGACGAACATGCGCACGCGCTCGCCGACCTTCGCGTGGAGCGCGTTCGCGCCGGTGAGCGATCCTTCGGCGCCGTTGAAGAGAACGTACGTCGGCTTCTCGTCGATCGCCTTCTGCATGTCGAACGCTTGCGGACCTTTGTCGTTCGTCGCGCCCGTCGTGTAGAAGTCGCCCTGCATCACGTAAAACTCTTTGTCCACGGGCGGCAGACCTTCCCGCGGCTCGACCAAGATGAGACCGTACATGCCATTCGCGATGTGCATGCCGACCGGCGCCGTCGCGCAGTGATACGCGAAGAGGCCCGCGCGAAGCGCCTCGAACGTGAACACCGTCTGATGTCCCGGCGCGACGAACGTGCGCGGCGCGCCTCCGCCAGGTCCGGTTACGGCGTGAAGATCGATGTTGTGCGGCATCTTGTTGCCGGGCGCATTTTTCAAATGGAGCTCGACGGTGTCGCCTTCGCGGACGCGAATGAATTGTCCGGGCACGTGTCCGCCGAACGTCCAGAACGTGTAGGTCGCGCCGTCGGCGATCGGCATCGTCACTTCTTTCACTTCGATTTCGACGACGACACGCACGGCATGATCGCGATGAATCGCCGGCGGAACGTTCGGCGCATCAACCACGTCCGCGTGAATCGTTTCGGTCGGCTCCGCCGCCGATTGCGCCGGCGTCGTTTTCGAACGTCCGCAGTTGGTGAGGGCAGTGAGAAGGGCGAGCGCGAACGGCACGAAAGTCTTTCCCCGAAACATGGTCATCTCCAAGATCGACGGGCTGCGGACGCCTTGTCCGGTCGTCGTTCGAAGCGAAGCAACTGCACCCTGCATGCCGCCGCATTTCTGCGTTTTTTTTGGCAACGTTCGCGACGCCGCGAAAACCGTGCGCGCAAACGCAGCTTTTGCGTCTAGCGACAATGGCGCGCTTTCTCCGTCTCGCCGGCGATTCGCGTGACGCTGGCCGGCGGCGCCTTTGCGCGCGCGAGCACATAGCCCATTCGTTCCGCGAGCCATCGCGTCATGTCGAGCGCGGTGACGACGCCCATCACATGACCCTCACGATCGACGACGGGGACCTCGTGCAGGTCTTCGAAGGCCATCAGAGAAATCGCGAATGCGAGCGGAGCGTCATCCGGCAACGCGTGCACGCAGGGGGTCATGATTTCGGCGACGGTGCGTGCCTCGGACGGCTCGACATGGAAGCCGCGCGGAACCGGTGGCAGATCGGCGCTGACTTTTTCCTCCTCGCGATCGGCCAAAAGGTCGGTCTTCGAGACGATGCCGATCAACTTGTTTTCGGCATCGGTGACGGGCACACACGCAAGATTGCGATCGACGATGAGCGCCGACGCCATCGCAATGCTCGCGTCCGAGCGAACGCACACGACGTCGCGCGACAGTGCTTCATGCAAGAGCGTGCGCGCGGCGGCCGCGCCGATGTCCACGCGCGGGTCGTCGCCGACTTTGAATTTTTGCGGCTGCGGCCCGGCGCTGCGCACACACGTGACGACGGCGTCGTCGACGGCGCGCGCAAATGGACATTCGGCGCAATCCTCGACGCTGCGCGACCGGCCTACGTGAGGACAGAAGACCGTACGGGCTTCACTGTGAGAATGCTCACCAGTGAAGGTTTCGCAGGTGTGAATCGGTAGGTGTTGAAAGAGCGCGCTCATGGAATCCTCCGTAGGACGTCATGAGCAAGGCGCGCACCAGCGGACCTTCCCGAGCTCGCCGGCCTCGAGATCAGCGAGCGTCGGCGCGCGGTGCGATCAGAATGTGTCCATAACCCGCAAGGAAGAGTAGAAACGCGCCTGCCCAACCGAGGCCCGCGAGAGTCAGCGAAGCGCGATACCACGATGCCGGGAGGATCGGTACGAGAACACGCAGGGCCGCCGCGCACAGGACCATCGCGAATGCGACGGTCGCCGACCACGGCGCGCGGAGCAATCGACCCGTGTGACCGAGCGAGACCCGCGCCATCATGCCGAGCGTCATCGCTCCAATGGCGCCGGCCGTGAGCGCATGAATCGACATCGACCGCGGGATCGATCCATCGAAATGCGAAAGCGCGCGTAGCGCGAGGCCGATCGGAATCCACGCGTAGCCGAGATGGAGAATCCAAAGGAGCGGCTCGCGAAATGCGTGCAGCGTTCCCCATCGCGCCGCGCGCGCGACGACGAGGAAGCTCACGAAACCGCACGAAATCCAGGTGATCGCACGCTCCGGCATGCTGGCGTCCAAGATCGTGAAAAGAACCATCGCTCCGATCGCGCCCCCGTCGAGCCATGCGATCGAACGGATGCTGCCGATGCCCGTCGCATTGCGCGTGAACATCGGCATCACGCGACCCGACATGACGAGGAGAAGCAGCACGACGACATCTACGGCGGTCATCGCTCCGCGATCCGCCCAGCCCGGCTCGATGCCGAGCGCGTCCAAATGCATGGCGAGATTGGCGAGGAAGAGAGCCAGAAGAATTCCAAGAACGACGAAGTTGCGCCGACTCTTCGCTGCGATGAGCGGTCGCGCCAGCGCGATCCCGAGCGCCGGCAAAAAAAGAAGATCGACGAACGCGCACGCGACAGGCGGAAGAGCGAGGGGCGCCGTCATCGCGACCCGTCCTGCGATCCAAAGCGCCGAAAGCGCCGAAAGGGGAGCCCCGACGAGAGTCTCCCGTTTCGTCCAATTGCCGACTGCCGTGAGCAAGAAGCCGGCGATCACGGCAACGGTGAATCCGAAAATCATCTCGTGCGCATGCCAGTGCACGGGATCCAAATACGAAGCGCGCTCCGCGCCGCCGAACAGCACCAGCAACCACAGCGGCAGCATCGACGCTGCAAAGAGAGCCGCGAGGAGAAAGAAAGGACGAAAGCCTTTCGTAAAGAGCGCGAACCTTCCGGCGGTGTCCGGAGCGTTGTCGACGAGCAGCGAACGATTCATGGCAATGTTTCCGGGCGATGCAAGATTCTCACTTAGGGCGAGGCTTGCAGACGCCCAGACGAAGGCACGCTCGCGCGTAGCCCGCCGCAAGGTTTGCGCTTCGGCGCATCGCTTGCGCGAACGATGTCGAAAGCGAGCCGAGCACGCGAACGTCGCCATGGCATGTTCGATGCGACGCCGCGCGCAATGCTCTCTCGAGGTCACGCTCGTGCGTGGTGGGTGGTAACGCGGCCGGTCGACGAAGGATCGCGAGGCACGACATATGCTCGCTCGCTTCGACATGGCAACGAGCGCCGTGGAGACCCAAGCCCCTTCGTCATCGATCGAGGTCGAGCTGATGCGACCACGGGCGTTCGTTTCCGTCGCGGCGACGGAGCGGGTCGCGCTCGAACAAACTCACATCTCATGGGTATTCGTGCTCGATCACGACGTCTTCAAGGTGAAGAAGCCGGTCGACTTCGGATTCCTGGATTTTCGTGCGCTCGAGCAGCGACGCATGGCGTGCGAAGCCGAGGTCCGTCTCAATCGTCGCCTCGCACCACATGTCTATTTCGGCGTCGTGCCGATCCGCATCGACACCGACGGACATCTCAAGCTCGGTGGTTGGGGCGGCGAAGCCGCCGACTACGCGGTGCACATGGCGCGCATGCCCGAAGATCGCCGCGCCGACCACCTTCTCGAGCTCGGTTTGCTCTCGACCGCACGGATCTCCGCGATCGCAAAGCGCGTCGCCGACTTTCACGCGCAGGCGACCGTCGTCGCTTCCGAGGATGCCCTGACGTCGATCGAGACGAACTTGGCAGAGAACTTCGAACAAACCCACGACTCGCTCGGGCGATACCTGACCCCGCAACAAGCTGGCGACGTCGTGGGGTGGCAGAAGGCATTCGTCCGCGACGGCTTCGAGATGTTTCGCGATCGGGCCGCGACGGGGCGCGTCCGCGAAGGTCACGGCGATCTGCGGCTCGAGCACGTTTATTTCGAAGATGGATCGGTCACCATCTTGGACTGCATCGAATTCAACGAACGCTTTCGAATCGCCGACGTGGCCGCGGACGTCGCTTTCCTTTCGATGGATCTCGCCGCGCACGGACGCGTCGACCTCGCCGAAAAATTTCTCGCGGCGTATGCGCGCGAATCGAATGACTTCGACCTCTACTCGGTCGTGGATTTCTACGAGAGCTATCGCGCATTCGTGCGCGGAAAGCTGGCGGCGATGCGCGCGAGCGATGCGACCGCCGGCGATGCCGAGCGAGAAAAAATGGACGCCGAAGCGCGTCGCTACTTTTTGCTCGCGCTTGCCGCCGAACGCCGTTCTCTCGTCGCGCCCAGCGTCGTCGCCGTCGGAGGAATCATCGCCTCCGGCAAGAGCACCGTCGCCGATCGGATCGGCGAGGCTCTCAGCGCTCCGGTCATCGAAGCAGACCGCACGCGCAAGTCCATGCTCGGCGTCGCCGCGACTGCACCCGTACACGAATCGGCGTGGCACGGAGCGTACGATCCCGCGTTCACCGATCGCG
Source organism: Polyangiaceae bacterium (assembly GCA_025934595.1). Lineage (GTDB taxonomy): Bacteria > Myxococcota_A > Polyangia > Polyangiales > Polyangiaceae > JAICXU01. Next base: position 6,357 of record JAICXU010000055.1, read on the forward strand.
TGTACGACGAGATGATTCGACGCGCCGCCGTCGTCCTCGAGTCGGGCAGACCCGTCATCCTCGATGCATCGTTTCGTTCGAAGCCGATGCGCGCAGCCGCACGCGCCCTCGCCGATCGCTTCCATGTTCCATTTCGTTTCGTCGAGTGCGTTGCCGATCCGGCCGTGTGCAGGCGGCGATTGAAAGAGCGCGAGCTCACCGGAGGCGTGTCCGACGGACGCCTGGAAATCTTCGACGACTTTTGCACGCGTCGCGAAGCCGTGGTCGAGCTACCTCCGACGGAGCACATTCGGATCGACACCACCCGACCCATCGAAGAGAATCTCGCCCCGTTGCGCGCGCGCCTCGGAGCGTGGCCCGCCGGCTTGGTGGCGTGAGACGTGCTCGACGCGACGCGGGAGCAAAGCAGATGGCCCTCACTCAAGATGATCTCGTCGATATCGACGCGTATTGGCGTGCCGCGAATTTTCTCACGGTGGGCCAGATTTACTTGCAAGACAATCCTCTGCTCCGCGAGCCCCTTCGGCCCGAGCACATCAAGCCGCGCTTGCTCGGGCATTGGGGCACTTCTCCGGGACTGAGTCTCATTTACGCACACCTCAATCGCGCGATTCGCGCGCGCGACTTGGACCTGATCCTGCTCGCCGGTCCTGGTCACGGCGGACCTGCGATCGTGGCGAACGCGTATCTCGAAGGGACTTATTCGGAGATTTATCCTGCGATCTCTCGAGATGCGTCGGGCCTGCGATCGCTGTTTCGCCAATTCTCGACGCCCGGAGGAATTCCGAGCCACGTCGGGCCCGCGACTCCAGGATCGATCCACGAAGGTGGCGAGCTCGGCTACGTGCTCGCGCATGCGTTCGGCGCCGCGTTCGACAATCCGAGACTCAAGGTCGTCGCCGTCGTCGGTGACGGCGAGGCGGAGACCGGACCGCTCGAAGGGTCGTGGAAGGGGATCAGCTTCCTGAATCCCGCGCGCGATGGCGCGGTGCTGCCGATCCTGCATTTGAACGGCTACAAGATCGCGGGGCCCACCGTCCTCGGGCGCGCCTCGGACGAAGACATCGCGCGGCTCTTGATGGGCCATGGGTACGAGCCGAAATTCGTGGAGGGTCACGATCCATCGAAAATTCACCTGGATTTCGCGTCAGCGCTGGACGCGAGCTTCGACGCGATCGACCGGATTCAATCCGATGCGCGCGCCCGAGCGAACGTCGATCGAAAGCCACGCTGGCCGATGATCGTGCTGCGAACTCCGAAGGGATGGACCGGTCCGCGCGAGGTCGACGGCATTCCGATCGAAGGAACCTTTCGCGCTCATCAAGTTCCGCTCGCGGAGGTGCGAACGAACGCCGAGCACTTGGCGATGCTCGAGGATTGGATGAAGAGCTATCGCCCCGACGAGCTCTTCGACGCGCAAGGCAAGCTCGCCTCGAAGCTCGCGGCGCTGGCGCCGAAGGGAGCGCGTCGAATGAGCGCGAATCCCCACGCGAACGGCGGCCGCGTTTCGAAGCCTCTCGATTTGCCCGACTTCAAGTCCTATGCGATCGACGTTCCGCGCGCGGGCTCCGAAAAACACGAGTCCACGAAGCAGCTCGGCCAAATGCTTCGCGACGTGTACGTGAAAAATCCGACGACCTTTCGTTTGTTCTGTCCCGACGAGACGAGCTCGAATCGGCTCGGCGCGGTGTTCGAGGTCGAGGAGCGCTGCCTCGTCGCGGCCACGATTCCGAACGACGATCACGTTTCACCCGCTGGGCGCGTGATGGAAGTGCTGAGCGAGCACAACTGCGAAGGCTGGCTCGAGGGCTACGTTCTCACGGGACGTCACGGTCTCTTCGCGACGTACGAAGCGTTCGCGCTGATCGTCGCGTCGATGACGACGCAGCACGCGAAATGGCTCGAGACGTGCGAATCGCTTCCGTGGCGCGCGCCCATCCCGTCGCTCAACATCTTGCTCACCTCCACCTGTTGGCGAAACGATCATAACGGTTTCAGCCATCAGGGACCCGGCTTCATGGACACGATCGTCTCGAAGAAGGGCACCGTCGCGCGCGTGTATCTGCCGCCGGACGCGAACTGTCTGCTGTCGGTCGCCGATCATTGTCTGCGAAGTCGTAGCTACGTGAACCTCGTCATCATCGACAAACAGCCGGAGCTGCAATGGCTCGACATGACCGCGGCGCGAGAGCACTGCGCGCGCGGCGCTTCGGTGTGGCGGTGGGCGAGCACCGCAAACGGAGAAGATCCCGACATCGTGCTTGCGTGCGCGGGTGACGTGGCGACCCTCGAGACGATGGCGGCCGCATCTTGGCTGCGAGCACGCGCGCCGGATCTTCGCGTGCGCGTCGTCAACGTCGTGGATCTGATGTCGCTCTTTTCGCCGTCGGATCACCCGCACGGCATGAACGCGGATCGATTCGAGGAGCTCTTCACCAAAGACAAGGACGTCATTTTCGCGTTTCACGGGTACGCGGGCGGGGTGCACCAGCTTCTTCACGGTCGTCCGGATCCATCGCGCTTTCACGTTCGCGGCTATCGCGAGGAAGGGACGACGACGACGCCGTTCGACATGGTGGTGCTGAACCAAACGAGCCGTTATCACCTCGTCATCGAAGCGTTGAAGCGTGCGCGTCGCGTTCCAGAGCACGCCGATCTGCTCGTCGACGAATGTCGCAGCATGCTGAAGAAGCACACCGCATACGTGTGCGAGCACTTCGAGGATCTGCCGGAAATCCGTGATTGGAAGTGGCCGGGATGAGCGACCGCGAAGTCGTTCTTTGTTTGAACAGCGGCTCGTCCTCGCTCAAATTCGCGCTCTTCTCGATGAGCAACGAAAGCGAACGCGAGATCGCCCGCGGCGCCGTCGAGCGAATCGGCGCCGGCGCAGCGAGCTGGATTCAAGCCGGACAATCGCGGATCGAACGTCGAGAGGAAGTCCGCGACGCCTTCGAGGCGCTCGCGATCGCGTCTGCCTTGATCGAGGAGGCGCAGCTGCCCGCGGCGTCGATCGCAGCACATCGTGTCGTGCATGGAGGCCCGCACCTTTTCGAGCCGTGTCTCATCGATTCGAACGTGATGCGCACGCTGCATGAAGTCGTTCCGCTCGCTCCGCTCCACATGCCGTTCGCGATCGCCGGAATCGAAGGCATGCGAACGCAACGACCGACGCTTCCCGAGGTCGCGTGCTTCGATACGGCGTTTCACCGCACGATGCCGGAGGTCGCGCGCCGCTTGCCGCTACCGGATCGCTTCGATCGAGACGGCATTCGCAGGTACGGTTTTCACGGCCTCTCGTACGAGTTCGTCGTCACTTCATTGCGTCCGAATATTCCGTCGCGCGCCGTCATCGCCCATCTCGGCAACGGCGCGAGCCTCGTCGCGTTGAAGGATGGAAAGTCGATCGACACGACGATGGGACTGACGCCCACGGGCGGAATCATGATGGGAACGCGCTCCGGTGATTTGGATCCCGGCGTGCTCTTTCATCTGATGAACGCGAAGGCCCTCGCCGCGCACGACGTCGAAGAGCTCGTCGAGCATGAAGCGGGGCTCACTGCGGTCGGCGGAGCGTCGGACATGAAGTCGCTCCTCGAGCGTCGTGTGAGTGATCCGCGCGCGCGACTCGCGGTCGAGATGTTCGGCTACGCGGTGCGAAAATCGATCG
>JAICXU010000487.1 GCA_025934595.1 Polyangiaceae bacterium
CAAGCGCGCCAGCACCGCCTCACCGCCCATCACCGGCATGGTGAGATCCAAAAGCACTGCCGCGAAATCGAAGGGACGCGCGGACGACATGGAGGAGCGCGTGATGCGCGCCTACTTCAGCGAAGGCGTGGCCATCGGCGACCGTGACGAGCTCGTGAAGCTCGCCGTCGACATCGGTCTCGACGAAGCCGAAACACAAGACGCTCTCACCTCCGACGCATTCGCCGACGACGTCAAAAAAGATCTGCAGATCGCGCGCGAGAACGGCATCTCCGGCGTGCCCGCGTTCGTCTTCAACGACACGTATTTGGTTTCGGGCGCGCAACCCGCCGAAACGCTGCTCGCCGTGCTCGAGAAAGTCCACGCGTCGTGACGCCGTTGTCGGTGCTCGATTTGAGCCCGATTTCGTCGGGAATCACCGCGAAGCGTGCGCTCGAAAACACGATCGATCTCGCGAAGCACGCCGAGGCGCTCGGCCTTCGTCGCTATTGGCTCGCGGAGCATCACAATGCAGGGAGCCTCGCGAGCTCGGCGCCCGAGATCATGATCGCGCAAGTGGCTTCGGCGACGAAATCGATCCGCGTGGGATCGGGAGGCATGATGCTGCCGAATCACGCGCCGCTGAAAGTCGCCGAGCTCTTTCGCGTGCTGCATGCGCTTTTTCCGGGTCGCATCGATCTCGGGCTCGGCCGCGCCGCAGGAACCGATCCGCGCACCGCGCTCGCCCTGCGTCGCTCTGCCCATCACGCGTCGGCGGACGATTTCCCGGAGCAATTCTCGGCGCTCGTCGGATTCCTGGAAGACGGCGACGCGCCCCGAACGGGATTCGCTCGTTCTACGCGTGCGATCCCTGCCGGCGTCCCCTGCCCTGCGTTGTGGATGCTCGGATCGAGCGACTACGGCGGAGCGTTCGCGGCCGCGCACGGGCTGCCGTTCGCGTTCGCGCATCACATCAATCCGCAAGATGCCGTCGTCACGATGAAGCGTTATCGCGCGGATTTTCGTCCGTCGAAATACGCGCCCAAGCCGCAATCGATCCTCGCGGTGGCCGCTGCGTGCGCCGACGACGACGAAGAGGCGCGTATCCTCGGCGCGGGCGCGCATCTCGCCGCGCTTCGATTTTCGCTGGGGCTCCGCGACTTGCCGTATCCGAGCCCCGAGGAAGCCGAAGGACATGCGTGGAACGAAGAAGATCGCGCGCTCGCCGCGAGCTTCGGCGCTCGAGCGTTCATCGGTCACGTTCGCGACGTCGCGCCGCGCATTCGACGCCTCGCCGCGGAATGCGAAGCCGACGAGATCATGGTGATGACGCACGTCTTCGATCACGAGACGAGAAAGAAGAGCTACACGCTCCTGCGCGACGCGCTCGCTTGATTCATTCCGCGGCGACGAGCGTATCGCTCACGAGCGTCGTCTCGAACGTCTTGCCGTCCACGTTCGCGTAGACCGCGCCGTCGGTGCGCGTGAGATCGATCTTCACGTGGCGGTCCATTTTTTCTTCGAGCGCACCGAGAAACGCGGCATCGATGCGATGCACGGCGATCTCGGCCGCGCGATGAATCGCCTTGTTTTCCGCCTCTTTTCGAAGCGGCGCGAGATCCGTGCTCGTCCAAATCGCGACGCGACGCGCGGCTTTCGACGCGCGGTGAATGCGATCGGCCGACGGCGAGCCGACGTCGATCCACGCCACGAGAATTCCCGTCGGGTCGACGATCGAGATCGGCGGCTCGTCGGTCGACGAGAGGCCGCCCTTCGAGAATCGAATCCCTTCTTCGTACGACAGCGCGTACGCGAGCATTCGAGTGACGAGGTACCGCAGCGACTCGGACGGATGTTGCGCGAGACGTAAATCCAGCGACTCGTAGAGGCCGCGATCGACGTCGGAGAGCGCGATCTCGACGCGGTAAATCGTCGCGCCGAGCGCCATCGATTACGCCGTCGCGGATTCGTCGTGGGTGGTGACGCCGTTCGATTTCTTGTGAGCCGCTTTGACGACGTCAGCGAGCTCTTGCTTCGTATAGCCGTATCGCGCGCGAAGCTCGGGAAGCGCGCCGGAGATCGTGTCGCGCGTGCGGTCGCGGAGCTTGGCGACATCAGCGGCCGTCATTCCCGTCGTCGGGATCGGATCCAGAATCTTCGCGCAAGCGTGCGCTTTGCCGAACCATTTCGATCCCTTCGGCCGCATCTCGCGGGTGCCGGCGATCGCGATGGGAAGCACGGGCACGCCGGTTTTGATCGCGAGATGGAACGCGCCGTCCTTGAACGGCAAGAGATTGCAGTCTTTCGATCGCGTGCCTTCCGGAAACATCATCACGGAGATTCCGCCGCGGAGCGCGCGCTCGCACTCGTCCATCATCTGACGAATGCTGTCGCCTTTGCCGCGCCGGAGCGGAATGTCGCCGCAGAAGCGCATCGCCCAACCCGTGAGCGGCGGCTTGAAGAGCTCTTCTTTCGCTACCCACCGCATGTCCCACGGTAGCCACGACAAGAGGAACGGATCGGCCTGCGACTCGTGGTTCGCGACGACGACGTAGGCCTTCGTGTCGATGTCGGCCGGCCGCGTGCCTTCGACTTCCATCTTCCAGAGCGACGACAGACGACACGCGGTTCGTCCCATGCGTCGCATCCACTGACCGGGGACGCGCTGCGTGGGATCGCCGCGATGCATGAGCGACGCAATGCCCATGATGGGAACGAAGGTGACGAGGCAGAGGCCGAATTCGGCGTAGGTCCAGGCGCCGGCGATCGCGTGCTTTTCCATCGTGAAAAAAGTCATAGCCAACTCGCGACGGACCGACCGTCACGAGTTGGCCAGAATTTCCCCGGGCCCGCGCCGCATACACGCGAATTCGCGCGTCCAGTTTTGGAAGCGGCGCGTCAGACTCTCACTTCGAAACGGTCGGCAACTGCTGGCCGGTGAGCGACACGCACGTCTGAATCGCGCGGTCCGCGTTCGACGCCGAGACGTAGGTCTCGCTGCGCGCGATCACTTGGCCGTTCGCGGCCTTGAGATCGAAGCCGACTTGGCCGTCGTTCGAATCGACGAGATCGTAATTCGCGGCGTCGGTGCCGTTCGTCTCGACCGACTTGATGCCGCCAAGGGCGCTCTCTTTCGAGGTGTAGCCCTGCGAGCCGAGGACGATCTCGCCGTTGTTCGCGCGGAGGCGGAAGTAGTACTTCGCGTCCTCGCCCGTGAACACCTCGAAGCGCTGCACCTTCGCCGCATCGCCGACCGACGGCGAGGGATTCAGGAGCTTCACGAGCGCACGGATGGTGCTGGCGGCCCGCGTCGCGTTCGACTTCGAGGAGTAGAGCTCGGTCGTGCCGATGATCTCGTGATTTTGCGCGCGAAGGTTGACGTACCACTCGCCGTTGTTCGCTTCGAGAACCTCGAAGCTCGCGGCGTCGGTTCCATTCGCCTGCACCGAGGCGATGCCCTTCTTCGCCGATTCCGACGTCGTGTATCCCTCGGAACGAAGAACGTCCTGACCGTTGCCGGCAACGAGGGTGAAGTAGTGCTGGCCGTCTTGTCCGACGAACGTCTCGAAACGTGCGCTCTTCGAGGCGATCTCCTCCGAGCTGTCATCCGTCGACGCGTCTTCCGGTGCGCCGCTGCATGCGATGCTGAGCGACGAGGTGACGGCAACGAGAACCGCGAGGCAGGCCGAGCCAAATAGATTTTTCATGACAACCAAACTCCGATCGAAACTCCTTTTCGTATCGAGCACCGACGCTCCTTAGGAGTCGTCGACGGGGCCCCTGCACGCGTGGCGCAGACACCGTTCGCGCGGGCTTCTCCCGCAACGCGAGGGACCTTTTGACACGGCGCACATGTGTGTGCAAGTAGTATTTCGTCATGCAATGTAGAATTCTGACGCAGCGCGCAAACACATGAATTCTCGGTATTTTTGGGGGTGTATGGTGCAACCAATCGCTTGGACCG
>JAICXU010000836.1 GCA_025934595.1 Polyangiaceae bacterium
CCTTCGGTCTTGAGCTGATCGAGCGTGTGCGCCGCGTCGCCCGCGTTCACGCAGGTCAAGCTCGGGTTGTGCATCAAGTAGACGTCGATGCGATCGCGGCGAAGGCGCTTCAGCGATCGCATCACCGACGCGCGCAAAAAAACGGTGTCGAAGCGTTTGCGCGCGGGCTCGCTCGTGCGATCGGTTCCACCTTTCGTGACGACGACGGCGCCCGTCTTCGGCAGCACGCGACCGAGAAGCGCTTCGGCTTCGCCGGCGCCATACGCATCGGAGGTATCGAACAGGGTCACGCCGACATCGAGGGCGCGGCGGACCGTTTTCTCGGCCTCGGCCTTGTCGACCTTGCCGTAGCCATCACCTGAAATTCCCCAGGTTCCGAGCGCCATTTCGGAGACCACGAGACCTGTTTTGCCGAGCGGCCGGGTACGCACTTTGGCCTCGAATTGTGCACGGATCGTCGCGATCTTCCTAGGGCTCTCGCGAAGATCGACGAGCCGATGCGTGCGATCGCGCTTGACGCCCGAAGCGAAACCGGGAGACATGGCTGCGTTTTCGAGGGGGCACCAGACCGCCCCAAGGATCACGCGAGTCACTTCGGCTCGCTACGAAGAGCGACTTTTCAGGGAGGAAATGAAAATGCGAAAAGGATTTGGGCGCTTCGGCGCTCTCATGGCAATCGGGGTTCTCGCCGCGGCATGTGGCGGTGGAGACGAAGCAGCGAAGCCGGTGCAGCAACCGCCGCCTCCGCCCGTAGCAGCAGACACGACGCCCGCGCCGAGCGCGACGGTCGCAGCGCCCACGCCGGCGAAGCCGACGCTCGCGGAGCTCGAGGCCACGGCGCTCAAGTCGATCGTCGACGCGATGAACGCGCACGACTCGGCGAAGTTCGCTTCGGCCTACACGGACGACGTGAATTCGAACGTGTTCGGCATGCCGGCCGTCAACGGCAAAGCCGACCTCCAGAAGAACATCCAGATGTTCTTCGACGAGTACAAGGACCTGAAGTTCTGGGTCACGCGCACGTGGACCAAGAACGACATGGTCGCGACGGAGTGGGGCTGGTCGGGAACGGATACGGGCGGATTCATGGGCGCGAAGCCCACGGAAAAACCGGCCGGATCGATGGGCCTCACGGTCGCGTGGTTCACGCCGGACGGCCTCATCAAGAAGGAAGATCGCTACGTCGACTTCGGCACGATGCTCACGCAGCTCGGCATGGTGAAGGGCAAAGCGAAGCCGGTGCCGACCCCCACCGCGAGCATCGAAGCGCACGTCGCGAAGGGCACTCCCGACGAGGACAAGAACCTCGCGTGGGCGACAGCCATGAACTCGACGTTCGACAGCAAGAAGGAAGCGGACTTCCTCGCCGCGCTCGACGACAACTCCGACTTCACCGACGCGTCGTCGCCGATGCCCGCGCCGATGAAGGGCAAAGCGGACGCGAAGAAGTTCTTCGAGATGTGGACGAAGGCGTTCCCCGATCAGAAGAACACCGTCACGAACAGCTTCGCCGTCGAAGACTACGTCATCGTCGAAGACAACATGACGGGCACGCAAAAAGGCGCGCTCGGGCCAATCCACGCGTCGAACAAGCCTGTCAACGTCCACGGCGCTGACATCTACCAGCTCGCGAACGGCAAGATGGTTCACGGCTGGTCGTACTCGAACAGCGGCGAGCTCATGACCGAGATCGGCGTGATGAAGCCGATGGGCGCAGCAGCTCCCGCCGCGGACGCGAAAGCGGCCGGAGCGAAGGGCGCGAAGGGCGGCGATGCGAAGGGCGCAGGCGCGAAGGGCACGACGCCGGCACCGAAGAAATAGTCTGTAATTTTCCAGCAATCAGAGAGACGCGCGTCCTTCGGGGCGCGCGTTTTTTTTTGTTTTCGGAAACTCCCTTTCCGCGGCGCTGTCTCTGTGGGGGAAGCGAGAGTGAGCTGCGGGGGCATCTCCTTCTTCAAATCGATCGTCCTCTCTCGAGCGACGAGAGGGAAAGGTGTGTGTCGTCATGTCGACGGGGTACGTGTTTTCGGGACCGGCGCAGTCGTTCAACGCTTCGGAGGTCGAGCGCGAAGACCGAGAGGTCGTCGAAGCGACGCTGATGTGGCAGGGCGACGTCCTCGAGACGAAGCATTTCGCTGTCGGCCAAGCGATCACGATCGGCGAAGTCGAAGGCACCGATTTCACCGTGCCGATGACCGCGCTCGGATCCGATTGGGCCGAGATCGTGGGCGCCTCTCCGATGACGATGGTGAGCGCACCGGCGGGTGCCTCGATGCTCCTCGACGGCGCCGTGCGCGACGGGCGTGACGCGCTCGACTTGCGCACCGGTCACACGTGCG
>JAICXU010000107.1 GCA_025934595.1 Polyangiaceae bacterium
AATGTGATTGTCGCTCGCGAAGTGGAGCTGCTGATTCAGACGAATTTTGGTCTTGGGATCGTCGCTGCAGGCGACGACGTCCGCGCCCCATTTGTCACTGATCTTTTTCTTGAGCCCCGCGATGTTCGATTTGCCGAGCTCTTTGAGATCGTCCTGATTCGCGTAGCTCCATTCGAGCATGGCGCGCGCGCGCGCGTCGCCGCAGAGGATGGCTTTCGCGACGACGCATGCGCCCGGATGCAGCGAGCGGTCGAGCATCCAGTTGCAGTCGCTGTCGAGCGGAAACATCGCCATCGTGACGTCGAGCCGGTCGAAGATGCCTTCGGCGACGAGACGCTCGTGGAATGCGCGGCACGTCGGGCAGAGCGGATCCTCGAACAAGATGACCGGCTGCACGGGATGCTCGGTCGGAATTTTCATGAGCGCGTTGTGCGCTTCCGTCTTCACGGAAATGGTTCCGCAGCTCGTCAAATACGGTTTGTAATCCGGCAGCGAGCCCACGTAGACGAGCGCCGGCAGGATCGCGCAAAAGCCGAGCGTCGCGAGCCACGCCCCGAGCAGCCACGAGGGCCCTTCGTTCGGGACGACGAGCTCGGTCTCGGCGAGCGCGTCGACGGCTTTGCCTCTGGTCTTCGATTCGCCTTGTTTTTCAGCTGATTTCGCGTCGGGCGGCTTGTTCGGAAAGGCGGCCGGCTTCGTGTATTCACGGAACGCGAAGAACGCCGCGACGGCGAGCACGCTGCTCGAGAAATAAATGCCGACGCAGATTTTGCAGAACTCGTGCAAGCGCGTGAGCGAAATGAAGAACATCACGAGCGACGCGAGAAGCGGCGTGACCCCGGCCGCGGCGAGGAACAAATGCGCGCGTCGTGGCGCGCGCTCGCCGATGAGCAAGAGATAGACGCCGAAGCCGGCGAAGAACGAAAACGCGCCGAGCGCGAAGAGCGAGATGGGAACGCCGCCCCAATACGATTCGCGGAAGATGGCGGAGTACGGGCTGAAGAGCGCCGCTTTGCACGGATTTTCCGCGTCGTCGGAGACGGGCGCGCCGGGAATGAAGCTGCAGTGGATCGCGTGAATTTGCCGGTCGAGATGCTGCCCGTAGTCGTACGTCGAATACGCGGCGAACGTGAGCCCGAGGACCGCAGCCACGATCGTCAGGATGCTCAAAAGCTTCGTTTTGCTCATCCGCACCTCCCTAGGAAGTCACTGCGCTGCTCAGCCTCGTCTCTTGCGGCAAAAAATCGCGTTCGAAAGGTTTACGATGGCCCGCGCTCGTTTTCTACGTGAATCGCCGCGATGAAAAGCTCATGCTGAGACCGGACCACCGATGAAAGTCGCCATCGCAGGAGATCACGCCGGCTTCGAGCTCAAACAAATCCTCGCGGGGGAGCTGCGCGACCAAGGCCACGAGGTCCTCGACCTCGGCACCGACACGGGCGCGGTGCCGTCGGACTATCCGGATTTCGCGAAGCTCGTCGGCGAGGCGGTCGCGCAGAAAAAGGTGGAGCGCGGCGTGCTCGTGTGCGGCAGCGGCGTCGGCGTGTCGGTGGCCGCGAACAAAGTCGTCGGCGTACGCGCGTCGCTCTGTCACGACACGTATTCGGCGCATCAAGGCGTCGAGCACGACGACATGAACGTCATTTGTCTCGGCTCGCGCATCATCGGCCGTGCGCTCGCGAGCGAGGTCGTGAAATCGTTCCTCGGCGCGAAGTTTTCGAACGAGGAGCGTCACGCGCGCAGGCTCGCGAAGACGATGGCGATCGAGCGCCAGTACATGAAGAGTTGAAACCCACCCTGGACGCGCGTCAGGTTCGCGCGCTCTCGAGAAAATGAGCCGAATTCTCGTTTTTTTGATCTTCGTCGTCGGCCTCGACGTCTCGCTCCACTACTACGTGTGGGGTCGGCTCGTGCGCGACACCGAGCTGCCCGCGCCGTGGGGTCGCATCGGCAACGGGCTCTTCATCGTGCTCGCGCTCCTCGTGCCGATCGGGTTCGTCTCCTTCCGGCTCTTGCCCCGAGCGGCCGCGTCATGGATCTCGTGGATCGTCTACGTGTGGCTCGGTTGTCTCTTCTTCCTCTTCTTCTTGCTCGTGTCGGTTGACGCGATTCGCTTCGCGATGCGATTCGTCGCGAAGCCCGTCGATCCGGATCGTCGCCTCTTCGTCGCGCGCATGCTCGGCAGCGGCGTGGCCGCGCTCACCGGCGTGCTCGGCATCGCAAGCCTGTATGGAGGATTGCGCGAGGTCGCGGTGAAAAAAATCCGCGTGCCGATCGCCAAGCTTCCGAAGCGCATGTCGGGCTTCAAAATCGTGCAGATCACCGACGTGCACGTGGGGCCCACCATCGGCGGCGCGTTCATCGACGATCTCGTCCAAAAAACGAATGCGATGGAGCCGGACGTCGTCGCCATCACCGGCGATCTCGTCGACGGATCGGTGGCGACGCTCGCGCCGTTCGTGGCCGGTCTCGCGAAAATCACGGCAAAACACGGCGTTTTCTTCGTCACGGGCAACCACGAATATTATTCGGGAGTCGACGAGTGGATCGCGCATCTCACGTCGATGGGCATCCGCGTCCTCCGCAACGAACGCGTCGTCATCGGCGAAGCGGGCGGCGCCGACGGCGGCTTCGATCTCGCCGGAGTCGACGACGCGCACGCGGCAAGCTACGGACATGGTCACGGCATGAACATTCCGAAAGCGCTCCGTGGCCGCGACGAGTCACGCGCCATCGTGCTCCTCGCGCATCAACCGAAGGCGATCTTCGACGCGAAGAAAGGCAACGTCGACTTGCAGCTCTCCGGTCACACGCACGGAGGCCAGCTCTTTCCGTGGAATTACTTCGTGAAGCTCGATCAGCCGTACGTCGAAGGTCTCTTCGATCACGACGGCACCAAAATCTACGTCAGCCCCGGCACCGGCTATTGGGGACCACCGATGCGCCTCGGAACACGCGCGGAGATCACGTGCGTGGAGCTCGTCTCCACATGAGCGCGCGCGTGCTCGGTTGCGTGGTCTTCGTCGGCTTCAGCGCGATCGCGATCGCGGCGTGCTCGTCGAGCTCGTCCAACTCGAGCCCGGCGCCGGTCGCGAAGTGTCCGCGAACCGATCACGACGAGCTGCCCACGCCGCCGCGGCACACGCCGCGTTGGGCGTTCGAACCCTGGATTTCGAAGGATATTTCGGATCACGACGACAGCTACGCGTATGTCGACGGCTTCATTTCGCGCGACATTCCGGTGGGCGTGCTCGTGCTCGATAGCCCGTGGGAGACCTACTACAACACGTTCGTTCCCAACCCGAATCGCTACCGCGACTTCGGTCCGTTCACGCAAGACATGCACGACCGCGGCGTGCGTCTCGTCTTGTGGGTCACGGGGTTCACGAACACGACCGGCATCGACGTCGAGATGGGCGGCGACGTCTACAACGGTCCTGCGCCGAACTATCAAGAAGGTGCAGACTGCAACTATTACATGCAGAACGACATGGAGTACTTCTGGTGGAAGGGCTTCGGCTCCGGGATCGACTGGTGGAATCCGGATGCGACCGCATGGTGGCACCGACAAGAAGACGGCGTCCTCGCGTACGGCATCGACGGGTTCAAGCTCGACTTCGCCGAGGAGTATGTCGACGACTATCCCGTCGCGACCGCGGACGGCCCGAAGGATCTGCAGACGTATTCGGAGGCCTACTACCACGACTTTTTGGCGTACGGCGTGAAGACGCGCGGCAACGATTTCTTGACGATGACGCGCGCGTGGGACGAGTCGTACCAATTTCAGGGCCGTTTTTTCGCGCGAAAAGAAGACTCACGCGTGTCGTGGATGGGCGACAACCGCCGCGATTGGATCGGGCTCGAGGACGCGCTGCACGAGATGATGATCTCGGCGCAAGCGGGCTACGTCGTGCTCGGGTCGGACATCGGCGGTTACTTGAACGTCGACGACAAAGATCTCACCGGCCCCACGATCCCATTCAACGCGACGAACTTCGAGCGATGGGTCGCGGTGGGCGCGCTCAATCCGTTCATGGAGCTCCACAGTCGATCGAACCTCACGCCGTGGACGGCGGAGCAGAGGCCCGACGAGATCACGGCCGTGTATCGGTATTGGGCGAAGCTGCATCACGCGCTCGTGCCGTTCTTCTACAGCCTCGCGGAAGAAGCGTACGCGGGACGCGGTCAGCTCATGATCCCGCAAGGCGATCCCGCCGCGCTCGTCGGCGACGAGCGCTACGAGCTCGGACAAGCGCTGCTCGTCGCTCCGCTGCTCGACGATTCCGGCAAGCGGCAAGTCGCGCTCCCGGCCGGATCGAAGTGGTACGATTTCTGGAATCCGAGCGCGGGCGCGATCGACGGCGGAACCACCGTTTCCGCTGATTTTTCCGCCGATCCGCGCGGCCTGCCCGTCTACTTCCAAGAAGGCGCGATCGTCCCGATGGTCGTCGACGACGCCGTCACCGAGTTCGGCGACTCCTCGTCGCAAGGCGCGCTCACGATCGCGATCTATCCGAGCGCCTCGAGCTCCTTCGCCCTTCATGAAGACGACGACTCGATCACGACGATCGACGCGAAGACGAGCGGCAGCAGTTTCGAAATCGATTTGTCGCATGTCGCGAAAGAAACGATCCTGCGTGTCCGCGCGGAGTCGGCGCCGGCGAGCGTGACGAGCAACGGAACGGCGCTCGCCTCCCAGCCTTCGCGATTTCTTTTCGACACGGTGACGAGCGGCTTTTTCTACGACGCACCCGCGAAGCTCGTGTGGATCAAAATCCCCGCGGGGCCCGCCGCGCAAATCGTGGCTCAGTAGGAAACGTTCAGCTCCTCGAGCGATTTGTTTTCGCTGTCGACGCCGTACACGCGCGCGACGATCGCCGCGCCGATCATCATCGCGGAGGCGAGCGCGTAGCCATCGAAGAGCAATTTCGGATCGCCGGAGCCCGCGATTTTTCCGAACATCGAAGGCGCGAACGCCCCGACGAGCGTCGCCGCGGCGTAAAACACGGCGATCACCATTCCTCGCAATTCCACGGGGAAAAGCTCGCTCACGGTGAGATACGCGGAGCTCGCCGCGGACGACGCGAAGAAGAACACGACGCACCACGCGACCGTCTGCGTCACGGCGTCGAGCATGCCGGCGAGAAAGAGCGCGCCGGTCGCCGTGAGCAAAATTCCGGAGAGCGCGTAGGTCGCCGTGATCATGATGCGGCGTCCCCAGCGATCGAAGAGCGGCCCGAGAACGAGCGGTCCCAAGAAATTTCCGACCGCGAAGGGGAGCATGTAGAGACCGACGCGATCCGGGCTCACGCCGTGGAAGTTGCGGAGAATGAGCCCGTAGCTGAAGAAGATCGCGTTGTAGAGGAACGCCTGCGCGAGCATCAGCGACAAGACCAAGATCGCGCGACGACGATGGCGCACGAAGATCGTACGAAAGAGATGCCCGAAGCCCACGGCGCCCATCACCGGCACGCGAATCTTGCGGCGCTCGGCCGCTTCCGAAATGCCGGCCGCGCGCTCGATGTACGTCATCGTCGCTTCCGCTTCTTTTTCGAAGCCGTGCATCAAGAGCCAACGCGGGCTCTCGGGCACGTCGCGCCGGACGAGCAAAATCACGAGGCCGAGGACGGCGCCGAATCCGAACGCGAGCCGCCATCCGATCCTGGTCGCGATCTTCGTGGGATCCAGCAAAAGTAAGGTCAAAATCGCGCCGGCGCCGACGCCCACCCAATAGCTTCCGTTGATCGCGAGATCGATGCGGCCGCGGAGCCGCGCGGGGACGAGCTCGTCGATCGCGGAGTTGATGGCGGAGTATTCGCCGCCGATGCCGCAGCCCGCGAAGAATCGGAAGACGAGAAAGATGCGGAACGAAGGTGATGCCCCGGAGAGCGCGGTCGCCGTGAGATAGAGGGCGAGCGTCACGAGAAATAATTTTTTTCGTCCGAGTCGATCGGTGAGATGTCCGAAGACGAGCGCGCCGAGGACTTGGCCGACGAGGTACACGCTGCTCGCGAGCCCGACCTCGCCCGCGGTGAGACCCAGCGTGCGCGAATCTTGGAGCATGGGACCGAGATTCGAGACGAGGCTCGCTTCGAGCCCATCCAAGATCCACGTGATGCCGAGCGCGATCACGACGCGCGCGTGCCAGCGTGACCACGCCAGCGCGTCGAGACGAGCGGGGATGCTCGACTCGATGAAGCGAGGTTCAGTCACGCGCTTCTACAAACGAATCGCGCGGAGGCTCGGGAAGAGGAACTCGAGACCGAGGGCGACCAGGAAGAAATAGTTGAACGTCATGCAATGCCGGAACGAAAACGCGGCGAGCCAGATCGGCCACATTTGCGCCATGCGGCGACTCGGTTTTTCTTTCGGACGCGGCGACGTGTAGACCCGCCATGCCTTCACGAACGTGGGGAGCGACAAAAACGAAATGAGAAATATGGCTGAAAAATAGCCCTTTGCGATGAAGTAAATCACACACGCGTATTGCGCGATCATCACCGTGAGCACGGCGATCTTCGATGCGCGCTCGCCGATGACGACGGGCAGCGTGTGAATGTGCTTGCCGGTGTCGGCCTGGAGCTTGTCGATGTGCTTGCCGAAGATGACTTGCGTCGGACCGAGCGCATACACGGTGCCGACGAGCGTGACCGGCCACGACCATTCACCCGTGACGACGTAGTACGTCCCGCCGACCATGAGCGGACCCCACACGAGGATGACGGCGATCTCGCCGAGGCCGTAGTACTTCAGCGGGTAGGTGTAGAAGAGGACGAAAAAAATCCCCGCCGCGAACAGGCGAAGCACGAGCCCGCTCCGCTCGTGGAGGAGATATGCGCCGCACGCGAGCGCGACGGCGCCCGTGAGCCCGGCGTAGACGGCGAACTCGCGCTTCGACATCACGCCTTGCTCGAGCGGCTGTACGCCGTAGAGGCTGCGCACGTAGTCGCCTTTGTCGGTGCCTTTCCAATGATCGGTGAGGTCGTTCAAAAAATTGTTCGTCGCGTGCGCGAAGAGAAGGCCGAGCGTCGTCGCGATCCACAACCCCAAATCGAGCTTGTTTTCCCGCGCCGCGAGGCCTCCCGCGAGAAGCGCGGCGCCGAGCGTCATCCAGAGAACGGCGGCGCGTGAAGCAATGAGCCAGCGCGAAACGATGTCGAGCGTGGCCCACTCTTCGTTCGAGACCTTCGGCATCCGCGTCATCGCGGCGCCCCACATGCGCACGTTCACCATCGACCGAGAGCATACGCGACGCGCTCACCGAAAAGACCGGGATTTCGGCTGTGGTTTGACGCTCTCGAGGCGCGAGCCGTATTCTTGGGAGGAGATGAGCGGGCCGTACATTTGGCCGTCGACGGTCGGAGCTCCGCAGGGCCGCTGGCTCTGGAACAAGAAGTTCGACATCCTCTTCATCGGCGGCGCGATGTATTTCCCGTTCGCGCTCCTCGCGATCCCCACCGCGTTTCTCGTGAAGGGCTTCGGCGCCTTCATGGTCGCGTTCTTCTTGCACATGGGGCTCGCGGTGAATCAGCCGCACTACGCCGCCACCTATCACCTCATCGTCAAAGAGCGCGCGAGACAGCCGCGCGTATTCAAGTGGCTCATCGGATCGCTCTTCGTGATGCTGCCGCTCACGATCGCGTGCATGCACTGGATCGACATCCTCTTGTCACCGGTCACGCGCATCTACCTCACGTGGTCGGCGTGGCATTACTCCGCGCAGCATTTCGGAATCGCCGCGATGTACAGCGCGCGCGCGAAGCGGCCGATGCAGGACCGCGAAAAATTCCCGCTCCAAGTCGCGTTCGTGGGCGTCGGCATCTTCATGATGATGTCGCTGAACCTCATCGATCCGTCGTCCGCCGGCGCGTTCGGTGCGGGCGGCGCGAAAGCGCTCGACGCCAAACAAAGCTTCGCCTGGGCCTATCCGCTCGGTTTGTTCGTCATCGCGGTGAGCCTCATTTCCGCGGGGATTTCGCATTTCCGGATCAAGGCGCGCACGGGCAAAGGCCTCGACGGCATGGCGTGGCTGCTGCTCTGCCTCAACTTTTTCTGGTTCGTGATCCCGAACTTGCTCGTCGGAAAAAATAATCTCTGGGGTCATCCCGAGATCGCGCTCTGGTTCCCGTACGCGCTGCCGTTCTTTCACTGCATCCAATATCTCGGCGTCACATGTCATCGCACGCGAGGCCTCGGTGAGGTGCGACCGATCTTGCTCCTCGT
>JAICXU010000084.1 GCA_025934595.1 Polyangiaceae bacterium
CGGCGGAGGGCGGGTGGCTGTGATCGGGCTCCTCGTCGGAGCCATCAGCCTGCTGCCATTTCTCACCTTCGACGAGCACACGTCGTACGTCGTGACGACCCTGACGCCTTCCGGCAGCCCTTTTTCGATCTCCGAGAGCCGTTCCTTCACGCCGCCGATGACGTTCAGCGCGTTCTCGCCGTAGCGCATGATCACGACGCCGCCCGGCGCTTCGCCCTCGCCGTTCAACTCGCTGACACCGCGGCGAATATCGGGTCCGATGCTGACGTTCGCGACGTCCTTCACCCGGATCGGCGTGCCGTTCTCGACCTTGATGGGACTGTCGCCGATGTCCTCCGGTTTCTTCACGTATCCGCGTCCGCGGATCACCTGCTCGTGACCGGCGATCTCGATGACCCGGCCGCCCACCTCCTGGTTCGACGCGCGCACCGTTCGCACGACGTCGTCCATCGTGATGCCGTAGCCGAGCAGCTTGTTCGGGTCGACGTTGACCTGGTACTGCTTCACGTAGCCGCCGACGCTCGCGACCTCGGCGACGCCCGGCACGCTCGCAAGCGCGTAGCGAACGTTCCAATCTTGGAGTGATCGCAGCTCGGCGAGATCGCGTTTTCCCGACTTGTCGACGAGCGCGTATTCGAACACCCAACCCACGCCGGTCGCGTCGGGTCCGAGCGACGGAGCAACTCCCTGCGGGAGCTTGGGGCGGATCGAATCCAAATATTCGAGCACGCGGCTGCGCGCCCAGTAGATGTCGGTGCCGTCTTCGAAGACGACGTTGACGAACGACATACCGAACATCGATTGACCACGCACCGCCCGCACCTTCGGCGCGGAGACGAGCGCGGTGGAGATCGGATATGTGATCTGGTCTTCGACGAGGTCGGGGCTTTGTCCCATCCACTCGGTGAACACGATCACCTGCACGTCGGAGACATCCGGAATCGCGTCGAGCGGTTCTTGTTGCAGTGAAACCCATCCCCAAGACGCGAATGCAGCGACGACCAAGATCGTGAACGCGGGCCTCGATGCGCACGCTGCGATGACGCGCGCGACGACGCCGCGGCTCCACGTCGACGCGGAAGAATCGCTCACTTCGCGCCTTCTTTCGGAACCATCGGCATCGGCGCGCCGCCGTCGTCCGGCTCGCTGTCCCAATACTTGGCCGCGGTGCCGATGCGCGCTTCGGCCGCGATGAGGAACACGCCCGAGGTCGCGACGACGTCGCCCGGCTTCAATCCGCCCTGCACCTCGTACATCCCTTCGGACTCCGCGCCGACACGCACCTCTTGCGGCTTGAAGCGCCCTTCTCCGAGATCCACGAACACGATGCGACGCGGACCCGTGTACACGACGGCGCTCGCCGGCACTTGCACGCGCGAGCCTAGGTCGGCGGAGAGCGCGACGTTCGCGTACATGCCGGGCCGTAGATCGAGATCCTGGTTCGCGAGCTCGATGCGCACGCGACCCGTGCGCGACTTCGGATCGAGCTCGGGATAGACGTACGCGACCTTGGCGTCGAACGAGCGGCCAGGCAGATAGTCGAGCGTGACGTCGGCGCGTTGACCGACCCGCACGTTCGCGAGATCCGCTTCGTAAATTTCCGCTTCGACCCACACCTTGTCGAGCGCTCCGATGCGATAGAGTCGCGTGCCGGGCTCCACCGACGCGCCTTCGACGACGTCCTTCTCGATCACGAAGCCGCTTTCGGGCGCCGCGAACGCCACGCTCTCCATCGCGGTGCCGCGTTTGGCAATCGCGTCGATCTGCGCGTCGGTCATCCCGAGCAAACGAAGTCGCTGGCGCGCGGCGCTCGCGAGGCCGGCGACTCGAGTGCCTGCATCAAGACCGCCGACGGGTCCAGCGGCGAGCAAAAAATCTTGTTGTGCGTTGTAGAGCTCGGGACTGTAGAGATCGAAGAGGGTTTGGCCGCGCGCGACGCGCTGTCCGGTTTCGTTCACGTAGAGCTTCGTGATCCAACCGCGCACCTTCAGGCTGACGTCGGCGAGCGCGGATTCGTCGTAGCTCACGTGTCCGATCGCGCGGAACGCGCTTTTCATCGGCCCGAGCGTGACCGGCGCCGTTCGCACGCCGATCAGTTGACGACGTTGCGGGTCGATCACGATGACGCCTTCTACTTGTTGTTCTTTCGTGACCGGAATCAGATTCATGCCGCAAATCGGGCATTTTCCCGGGCCTTTTTGGTTCACCGAGGGATGCATCGAGCACGTGTAGTGATCGATCTCGTTCGCCACTGTCGCGGGCGCCGCGCCCGCATCGACGGGCGATTCGACGGCCTGGGGGCCTTCGTGGTCGCGCTCACCGGTGAACCACGAAATGAGCGGGCGACGAAACGCGATCGCTACGACCAGGACGATGATCGTGAACGCGATCGTCGAGACCGCGCGACGTGAAAGCCCGAAGAATTTCTCTCGGACGCTCATCGCGACGCTCCCTTCTCGCTGACGCCGGCGATCATCCCGCGTGCGCGATCGAGCTCCGCATGCCGGCGGTCGAGCGTGGCTCGCGCTATTTGATCGTCGAGCTCGACGCTGCGCAGATTTTTTTCGGCCGAAATGACCGCGGCGAAATCGTTGCGCGACGCGATGAAGCCCGCTCGCGCCGCGTCGACTTGATCGCGCGCCACCGGCAAAAGCCTTTCGTCGAAAAGCCGCACGACGTGCCCCGCTTCGTCGAGGCGTTTCTGCGCGACGACGACCTCGGTGCGTGCCTTGTCGCTCGCGGCGGCCGCCTCCGCTTCGTACCTGGCACGTGCTGCGTTCGCCTCGTCGACCTCGCCTGCGCGCTTCGAGAGTTGGATCGGCAGATTGAAGCCGAGGCCCACCATCCAGCGGTGCTCGGGCATGTCCCACATCGAGTCGTACGAAGTCGAGATCGTGAGGTCCGGATACGAGGCGCGCGCCGCTCCCTTCGATCGTTCGTCTTCTGCTTGCGCGCGAAGCCGGGCCGCGGCGATCTCCGAGCGATGCGCGGTCGCGTCGTCTTCGAGACGTGCGAGCGGTTCGGTTTTCGGCGCGTCGGGCAAATCGAGCTCGCGCACCGGCGGCGGCAACGGCGCGTCCGCGGGCCGGTGCAAGAGCTCGTTCATCTCCGCCATCGCGACATCGCGATCGCTCTCGAGCTCGACGCGGTCGTGCTCCATGTGCGTGAGCTCGGCCTCGGCCTGCAACGGATCTTGCGTCGAGCCACGGCCGGCCTCGAGCGCCGCGAGCGCGGCCGCTTTGAGCTGCTTCATCAGCGCGACGTGCTCCTCGTTCACCTCGAGCGATCGAACCGAGACGAAATATTCGTCGTAGAGCAGCGCCGCGGTCAGCGAAAGATCGCGCCGAGTCGTTTCGAAATCATTCTGGGCGGCGAGCGCATCGGCTTTCGCGGCGGACTCCTCGAAGCCGAGCTTTCCCGGCCACGGGATCGTCTGGCTGATGCCGACGTCGTATCCGAATCGCGCAGACGAGGATCCGATCGAGAGCGGAGCTGCGCCGAGCGTCACCATCGGATCGGCGAGCGAGCCTGACTCTCGAACGTGCGCGACGGCCGCGCGCCAACCCTCGCGCGCCTCGTCGATGGTCGGGTTGCGATCGAGCACCGCCCTCACGAAATCGGAGCGGGTGAGCTCGTTGCCGCTGAGCGTGCGATCGTCCTCTGCGCGAGTCGCGGCCGTCATCGTCGAAGCGCGATCGAGATCGGCGCGGAGCGAGTCTTCGGACGGTCCGCTCGACCCGCACGCGAGCACGTAAGAAGAAAACGTGATGAGCGCAGCGAGACGCGCTGCGCGAACAAATGCGACAAACATGGAGATCTCCACGGTCGTGGCGCAGAGCGCGCCGACATCGACGCGCGCGAGTGCGCGTCGATCGCGAAGGCCCGACGACGATGACGTCGCCGAGCGGAGATCTCAGATGCGATAGACGCTCAGATGTGCAGCGCGTTCGGGCGCGCCTAAAATGGGCGGCCCAGTCGGAACGGCGAAGTCGTCGCGCGTGCCGACGGCGAGCTCGCGCGCCATGAAGATTTCAGGCGCGATGATCGCCACGAGCGGCGACGGTGCGACGGCGACGCGCGTGCTCACGCTCTCGGAATTCGGCAACGAAGGGAGCCGATGAAGCTCGCAGCAGTCGTTCCGATCGACGGTGCTGCGCTCGGTCGTAGCGTGCGAGCAACACGCGTCGACTGCCATCGCGCCCATGAACGGACAATAAAGGTAGGTCGAGCCGGCGCGCAGAATCCCCACGATCATCGCGAGCACGAAGACGAGCGCCAGCGAGCGCGAAATCGCCCGGCGCGTTTTTTCGAGGATTCGTCCGCGGCGCCGCATGCCCTCGTTTAATAGCACGCGAGCGCCGGAACGTGACTCTACGGAGCCTTCGGCGCCGTGAGAATGGACAAGAACGCGGGTAGCTCTTGCTGATTGATTTGGTCGAACTTCGGGAGCCAGGGCTCGAGCGTTCCGGTTGCCGACGAGTCGGTCAGCGCGACCCCCCCCGTTCCGTAATTTTTGGCGACGTCCTGAAGACTCGCGAGCGTGCCGCCGTGACCATAGGGAGCCGTATCGGCGACTCCGCGCAGAGTCGGTGTTTTGAACGAGCCGAGCGTCGATGGTGCCGCCGCAAGTGACGCGAGCCCATGCGTGTCGATTTTCGAGTCGCTGCTCGCGCCGGTTTCATTGAACTCGTTCGCCATCACCAACGGGATGCCGTCGATGCGACCTCGGTCGGCGACGTGGTCCTGTCGTCCCGTCGGAAAACGCGTGGCGTGAAACGCGTCGTCGGTGAGGCGCGGGCCCCAATGGCACTGCACACATCCGTTCACGAAGAACGCCTCGAGCCCGGTCTTCTGATCCGGAGTGAGCGCGGCCAAGTTCCCGCCGATGTACGCGTCGAGCGCATTCGGCTCGACGCGAAGCGTCCGCTCGAACGCTTGGATCGACTTCGCGACATTCGCGTAGATCGTAGTGACCGCCGCTTGATCGGCCGCCGCCATCCCATCCCAGCTCGCGTCGCCCGGTTTGCCGCTCGCCGGAAATTGCGTCGTGTTGCTCATGTCCGGCAGCGCGCCGAAGATCGCTGCGTAGCTTGCGCCATACCGATCGCTGATCGCATGCGCGACGAACAGGCGCGACGAGTTGAACTCCTTTGGATTCTCGAAGGGCCCCGTCGCCTGCATCCACTGCGAGTCGGCGCGGCCATCCCAAAATTGCCATGGTGAGTAGCTCGCGAGGAGAATCGATGGCGAGTTGCGATCGCCCGTGGCCACGCCGACGGCTTGAGGTTTGCCGTCTGCGTACGACTTGCTCGGATCGTGACATGTCGCGCAAGCGACGGTGTTCGTCGGCGACAAGCTCGTGTCGGAGAAAAGCTGCTCGCCGAGAGCCGCTGCCGCAGGGTCGTCCGCGTGCGCATTCGTCGGATCCGCGGGCGGCGCGCCGGGCATCGCCATATCGTGAAGCTCGTCCCACTGATCGCGCGTGAACAAGCCGTCGAACGTGGTCGGCGGCGAAGCCACGGGCTCCTTGACGTGATCGAGACCGTCGATCTCTTGATGGAGACGAAGCGCCAGCTTCTCCGGATCCGGATTGTTCAAATAATTGCGGACGACCATGGTCCGCGTGTCGACGAGCACATAGAGCGGCAATGGAAATGGATTCTCGGTCAGCGGTCCCCACTCGAATGCAGGATCGGACGCTACCGGTTCTGGAACATCGGTTCGCGTTTTCCATGTCGTGAGATCGGTCGCGGTCGGCGGCAGATTTTCGTCGCCTGCAACCAGTAGATCCAGAAGCTCCAGGCGAGACCCGATGTCGAGCGACGTGATCTCACCGGTGTGCGCTGCATGCCATCGACACGTGCCGCACCATCCCGCGGTCACGCGAAGAACGAGAAGGCGTGACTGTGCCGCGCAAGGCTCGAAGTAGTCAGCGAGCGTCACCTTCTTCGGAGAGCCATCCGCGTCGTACGAGTCGAATGAAAGATTCGGAAGCGTGCCGAGAAGCGTGATGCTCGGCGCGGCAGTGGGGTACGAAGCCGTGGGCTGACCGTTCTTGCAGTAAGGCGTGTCGTCGATCGCCGTGGCAGCCTCTTCATCCGCGTCCGCGCCTGCATCGGTCGATGCGGCAGGTGCCGACGACGAGGAGCTACTACAGGCTCCGGACGCGAGAATCGATGCGCACCCGAGGCCAACGGCAAGCACGAACGAACGCATTCGCGGACGCTAGCAGTCGAGTCGAGGCGCGCAAGGTTCAGGGAGATCACCTACGGTCGCTAGCGCTGCATCAGTAGACGCTGTCCCAAAAGTCGCATGCGTCGCGTTTGTATTGATCTTCGGTCGACGGGGTCAGATCGAGAACCATGTCAGTCTCGTGAGCTGCGTCGTAAGCCGGCCAGGGCGCGCGACCGTTGCCGTTCGGATCGCTCGCTGCTGCGAACGAGCCCCAGTATCCCATCATGGTTTGCGACAGCGGCGCCTCTTCGTCGGTGAGGCGGGTCCCGCCGAGCGGATTGCCGAACACGAATAGGAGCTCCGAGGCGTGAAACGCGCCGAGGTTCGGAATGAGAAAGTTCGTGAGAGCGTGCGCGAAACGGTAACGATACGCGGGCATACCGGCCGCCACGATCGCGCGAGCGATGCGTCGCGTAGGACAGACGAGCGAGCCGTCGGTGAACGCCTCCGCCGCTGCGTCGAGATACGAGCCCGCGTACGACGACGGCGGATACTTCGCGACGACGTCGGCGCCGTGGCCCGGATACTGGACCTCTTCGAATGCGAGATAGCTGGGGTCGTCGACGATCGTGGTGTTGCCGTTCAAAAAGATGGATCCCTCGTTCGTGTTGTTGCCGAGGAGAACCGGGACCTTCGCGAACGCGCCCGACGCGAAGAGCTTCATCGGATCGTCCGGGAGAAAATCGCCGTCGACGACCGGGAGCCAATCGGCGCCTTGTCTCGACTGAAACCCGTCGAGCTTCGTCGGAAGCGCGTGCAGCACGTCGGTCACCGATTTACCACGCAAGCAGGCCATGAGCGATGCGTCGTCCGTGCACCCGAGCGCGGTCGCAAACGCGGCCCCTTCTTGGTCCGCAGCCGACATCGGACGCACGGGGCTTCCGTATGGAGCCCACCCGCTCTCGACGATGACGCGCTCGAAGAGACCCTGGCTTTTCGGCGACACGAGATGGAGGAACATGCTCGTACCACCCGCCGATTCTCCGAAGAGCGTCACCTGACGAGGATCGCCGCCGAAGCTCGCGGCATTCGCCTGCACCCACTCGAGCGCCGCGATTTGATCCTCCAAGCCGTAGTTGCCGGCCGACGGGTGTGACGCGTCCTCGGCGCGAAGCGCGGCGTTCGAGAGAAATCCGAATGCGCCGAGCCGGTAGTTGAATGTCACGACGATCGCACCGGTCGCCGAGGCGAGGTTGGCACCGTCGTAGAGCGGAGAGCTCCCCGCGCCGACGATGAACCCGCCGCCATGCACGAACACCATGACGGGCGCCGGCTTCGCGGGTGGCGGGTTCGGCACGAACACGTTCAAGTAGAGGCAATCTTCGTCGCTCGACGGCGCGCCGAAGAACGGAAACGGAAGCTGGGGACACGACGAGCCGATGACGGATTCTCGCGGCGCGGTCCATGCCGCGGCCGGCTGCGGCGGACGCCAGCGATTTGGACCCACCGGAGGCGCGGCGTACGGAATGCCGAGGAAGCTGCACGCGCTGCCGTCCGCGGTGCTCGCGACCGGACCGAGGCTCGTTTGGATGGTGCCGCAGGACGGCGGGCCCGCGTCGCTCGTATCGTTCGCTCCCGATTTGCATGCCGAACACGTCATCACCACGGCGATGGAGATGAGCGCGCCACACCCGCGCTGCCCTCGACTCATGCGCCGAGCTTATGGGCTGCGCCCGAACGAATCCATGGTCATTTCCATCGCGCGCGTTCGACGCGCTCCGCGCGCCGCGCGAAGATGAAGACGACCAGCGCCGCGCCTTGGGCCACCATCGAGAATGCAATCACCGCGGGCACCGATCGATCATAGAGGAGGCCAGTAGCCGTGCTCCCGACGAGCCAGCCCACTCCGTAACCCGCGTAGAACAAACCGAATGCGAGGTTTCGCCGGCCCTCGGGCAGCATGCCCGCGACCACCGCTTTCAAGAGCGTGTCTTGGGTCGCAAAGCCGATGCCCCAGAGGATCAAGCCGACGAGGACGACGAAAAATCCGCCGAGGAAAACGAGCGGCGCGAAGAACGCCGATAGTGAGCCGCTTCACGTCGGACACGATGTCACTGCGATCCATCCGAAGATTCGGTACCGCGGCCCCCTCGCATCACATCGGACCGCCGATCGCTTTGCATGACGCTGCATAGGGCGACCGATTCTCGACGGCAATGGGCTGTCGGCATGTCGTCGCAGCGCAGACGGAGGCACTTTCGCACGCGCACCTCGCCGCCGATGCGCATGGGCCCGCGAACGCCGGCGGAGTCACGGAGAGCTTCGATTATCGACGAGCGGCGTCGGGGGCGCGCCTCTGTGCGAGAGCGCTCTCGAGCGTCTCGTCGAAAATGTTCGGATCGACGTAGATGGACATCGCATCGCCGAGCTCGGCGAATCGTCGAACGAAATCAGCGGTCATCCGCACGTAACGCGATCCCGTCAGCATGTGGATTCGAAAGAGATCCTCACGGTGCTTGCGCAACCAATGTGCCCACGCATTGCTGACGTCGACGGACGCCGCCTTTGTCGCGCGCGCATCGATGAACAAAGAGTATCGGCCTTTCGCAAGCTCCGCGTCGAGCGCGTGAAAGGGAGCATCGCCGAGCTCGCCAATGTCACTGCCGGAGATCGAAACGAGAACGACGTCGGGGCTCAGTCGCTCCAGCTTCATGGAGCTGCTCACGGCCTCGAGCTCGACGACATGCGCCTTCTCGTTCATCGTCTCATTGGAAACATCC
>JAICXU010000232.1 GCA_025934595.1 Polyangiaceae bacterium
GACGTCGACGACGAGCACGCCGCCGTCCTCTTCGTCGAGGATTTTTCCTGAAATGCGGCCGATCACGGGCGGTTTTTAGCACAAGGACGGCGCGTCAAATGGCAGGAAACTCGGGCTTTCTTCATATGGACCATTTGACTCACCCGAAATTTCTTGTCTAAGGTGGATCTTTTGAACTAAGAGGCGCGCATGCAAAAGTTCAAGCTCGTCCTCGTCGCTCCGTTCGCTGCTGCTGCCATCATCGCCGCCTGCGGCGGTGACAAGCCCAACCCGCCGGTCTCGCCCGACTCCGTTTCGGAAGCCGGCGCCTCCGACATGCCCGCGTCCACGGACTCGGCCGCTTCGTCCGCAAGCGCGGCGCCGACCGACACGTCCGCCTCCGCCATGCCGAGCGCGGCTCCCGCGGACACGGCTCCCGCCGCCGCGACCGACACGTCGTCCGCGATGGATGCGGGCGCTGTCGACGCTGGCAAGAAGAAGAAGAAGAAGGGCAAGTAAGCAAACCTTCTCTCCAAGAATCGCGCGAGCGCGATCCGATTCGTCGGGTCCGCTCGCGTTTCTTTTTTGTCGTCCGGAAGCGCGTCAGGTCTGCGCGCCATCGTGCCGGGGCGCGGCGGGATGACGAAGCGCGGCGGCGGCGAGCATGCAGAGCACCGGCGTCACGACGACGTGGTAGCGATCCTCGCCGAAAAAAATCGCGTGCGTGAGGACCGTCGTCGCGAGGAGCGCGGTCGACATGAGAAGCGCCGGCGGCCACGGCGGGCGTCCTCGAAGCGGAAGCCACGGGACGATCGACAGAAAGATCGCGATCGGCCAGAAGCGTGGCGGCTCTTGGACGGCGAGGAACGCAAGCACGGCGAGCGCTGAAAATAAGGCGACTTGCGCGCGAGGCATGCGACCGCGCTTGCCGAGCCCGATCGCTCCGAGCGCAGCGACGACGAGGAGCAGTCGATGGATCGCGGTCAAAAATCCGCGCGCGACCTCTTGCTTGGCCTCGGGCCAATCCTGCGGCCTCGCCTCGTGCAGGTACCCGATCGGGAACGACGCGTGGTCGAACGTGTAGCCGAGCTTCGCGGGGACGAGCGACAGCCAATGCCACGGGTGCTCTTCGATCTGGTCGATGCCGTACGCGAGCCAACATCGATCTTGCTGCACTTGTCCCGTGACGATGCGGCAGCCGTCGGAGGCATGGAGTGTTTCGAAGCGGCCCGTCGCGCGCGGAAATGCACCGATGGCGAGATTCCACCCTGCGTTCGTGCTGACGAGCGCACAACCATCCATCACGCGGCAGTTCCGCGCCGTCCACGGAAGAACGGGCAAGAGCGCGAGCAGGCATGCGGTGACGGCGCGCGACAGAGTGGCTTTGGAAAAAATCGGATCGCGATCGGAGAGCGCGAGAAACGGCGCGCACAGAAGCGCTTGCGGGCGCACGAGCGCACCGACGCCGAGGACGATCGCCGCGAAGACGAGGCCTCGCCACGATGAATTCCGGACCGCGAGCCAAAACGCGACGAGCGTGAAGAGCGCCGCGAGGGGCTCGGTCATGAGGAGCGCGGCATAGACCACGAGCTCGGGATCGCACGCGACGAGGATGCCCGCGATTCGAGCGCGCCGCTCCCCCATCGCGTGACGCGCGAGGAGCCACGTGACGAAAGCGAGACCGGCGCCGACGAGCGCGTTCGCGAATGCGCCCACCGCACGACCCTCTCCGAAAACCCTATAAAACAAGCTCAAAAACGCGCTGTAGCCCACGGGGTAGTGACACCACGGATGCCATTGAAGAGCGCCGCTCACGACGATGTCGTCGGAATATCCGAAGCCGCCCGCGATGCGACGCGCGCCGAAATCGTAGTAGTGGCCGTCCCACACGGGCTCGCCGGCCCACGCGATCGCGATGTAGAGACGAGGAACGAGCGCGCCGAAGAAGAGGAGCGCGGCGAAGAGCGGCGAAGCCTTCTCGCGCGGCGCCGTCACTCGGGGCCGACGCTCGCGCGCACGCGTCGCAAGAAAGTGCGTTGCACTTGCACCGGATCGAGCTTCAGGAATTTCGCGAGCTCGTTCACGAAGCCGCGCACGTAGACCATCGCCGGCAGCGCGGAGAAATTTTCTTCTTCGATCGCGACGAGATGCGCTTTTGCGATCTTCGTGCGCGCGGCGATCTCCGCGACGTCGACGCCCATCGACTCCCGCACCTTGCGGAGAAGCGCGCCCGTGTATTCCGTGTCGGGGCCGAGCTCGCGCAAAAGCTCGCTTCGGAGCATGAGCTCCTCGGCGGCGAGCGCAGGTCGGCTCGCGCGCGCCGACAATGATTCGGGGACTTGCTCGTCCGGAAACGTCGACAGATCGTAGGCGCGGCGGCGAACGGGATCGAGGAGCGTGTCGTGCGCTTCCTCGAGACGCGCGAGCTCCGATTTCAGCTCCGACTCGGATAGCAGCGAGGACGTGGCGAGCCCGCCCAGCGCGTAAATTTCCTTTTGACGCTTGTACGCGCGGCGCACCTCTTCGTCGTTCGACGATCGACTGATGCCGAGCGAGGCGTAGAGCGTGGGCGTCTCGGTGGGGAACGCAGGGGCCGGGCGCGCTTCTTTCGAAATGGAGAGCGCCACGACGCGACGTGCGATTCGCTCGAGATTTCGGCCCGCTTTCGACGCGGGGCTGTCCACGAGAAGCGGCTTGTTGCGAC
The DNA here is from genome assembly GCA_025934595.1 of Polyangiaceae bacterium. Classification (GTDB taxonomy): domain Bacteria; phylum Myxococcota_A; class Polyangia; order Polyangiales; family Polyangiaceae; genus JAICXU01. Next base: position 2,684 of record JAICXU010000232.1, read on the forward strand.
GCACCGAGAGCCACACCGTGTCGTCTTGCTCGATCGTGCCGAGCTCCTCGAGCGGCAAGCCGTAGTGACGCGAAGCGAGGCCGCTCATCCAACCCGCGAGCTCGAGATCGCTTCGCACGCGGGTTTGGTTCACGACGAGCTGCACGTGCATTCGGTTCGCCTCGGACCACGCGAGATCGGCCAGACTTCGATCGATCTTCGCGAGCATCCGCACGAGGACGAGCGGCGAGGGCAAATGCCCGAGGTCGTTCAGCGCGCGTTCGAGGAGCGGCAGCCGAAAGCGATCGCGCGCGAGCACGCGACGCAGACGACGGCGAAACGCGGCGCGCAAAAATCGATACGTGGCTTCGATCGCGGGCGGCTCCGGCGTGCACACGGCGATCGCGAGATCGGCGGCGAGCATCAAATCCAGGGCAAAATGGCCGTGACCGGGGCCTGCATCGACGACGACATATTCGGCGGGGAGCGCGCGGAGCCGAGAGAGCCAGCGCGCTTTGCGACCTGCGCGATGCAAAAAGGGGATGTCGACGGCATCGTGCGCGGCCGGCAAAAGTCGAAGACCGGGCACGTTCGTTTGCACGAGCGCTTCTTCGAAGCTTCGCGGCGCGTTCGAGTCGAGCGACGGATCGGCACGCCCCGCGGTGAGGCCGAACAGCGTGTGCAAATTCGCGCCGCTCGGATCGGCGTCGACGAGCACCACTTCTTTTCCGAGCTGCGCAAAATAGATCGCGAGGTTCGACGCGATGAGGCTCTTTCCCGCGCCTCCGCGTCCTCCGCCGACGACGAGCACGTGACGCGCGCTGCGGATGCTCGACGCGTCGACGGCGTCGTCCTCGAAATCGACCTGGATGTCGGACGAAGCTTCGGGCTCGGTCACTCGTCGTCCCCTTCGTCGTCCAGAACGTTCGGCTCGGACACCCGCGCGCGCCGGAGCAGGCCCAAAATGCGCGCGTTCAGCTCGGGCGCGCGGAAGGGCTTGGACACGAAATCGTCGGCGCCGGAAGAGAACGCCTCGACGACGTCCCGCGACGACGCGTGGCCGGTGAGAAACAAGATCGGCATGAGCGACAGGCGCTCATCGCGGCGAAGCTTGCGACAGAGCTCGATGCCGCTCATCCCCGGTAAATTCCAGTCGAGCACCATCAAGTCGAAGGCCTCCGTCGCCGTTTTTTCCTGGGCCGCCTCTCCGGATTCGACGGTGTCGACCTCGAGGCCGTCGGCTTCGAGCATCGATTTCACGAGGTCGCGCATCGCCGGATCGTCCTCGACCAAGAGCACGCGCGACGTGGTGCTGCGCGTGACGATCCCGTGCGTCGGTGCACGCGGAGGCGCGAACGCTTCGTCGACGCGGCTCACTTGCGTGTCGGACGGCTCCGACGGCGCGTCTCGTTTCACGGGCTTCGACGGCGGCGTCGCCCGCGGCATGGGGACCGGCGCGGCCGCGTGCTCACCGGACAGCGAAATTTCCGCCGCTTCCGCGAAAGCGACGATGCGCGACCAATCCCGATCCTCGAAGACGAGCACCCAATTTTGCTCGCCGCGATCGAGACCTTTCGCGGCCGCGGCCGTCGCCCGTTTGCGCCGGCCGACCTCGAAGATGGCGAGGACCCACTCGCCGTCCGCGACTGTCTCGGACAGCGGGAGCGCGAGCTCGCGTTCGCCGCCGAGGATGAAGCTCCGGAAGGCGCGAGGATCGTCGAAGTGATAGACGATGCTCCGCACAACGGGCGGAAACCTAGCAGACCCCTCCCCTGTCACGCTCAGAAAATGCCGGCATGCGAGCCGCTCGCTGATTGCGCCGTCTCGCTGGTATTGCCGTCAAAACCGCTTCGAGTATGCTGCGCCCGCTCCCGATGATGGCAGCCCATCTCAAGACGTCCCTTTTGGCCCTGCTCCTCGCAGGCTCCGGCTCCACGTGTCACGGGCAGTCGTCGAGCGGCGACGTCGGAAAAGACGACAAAACCGCGCCGAACGTCGAGCTCGCCGGCGTCGACACGAGCACGCTCACCACGCGCGAAAAAGGCGAGTGGTCGACCTACGTGAGCGATTTCACGGCGCCATGTGCCGACGCGCCCGTGCCGATCGCGCAATGCGTGAAAGAAAATCGCGCATGCAACAAGTGCCTTCCCGCCGCGAAATTCGTGCTGAAAGCGGTGCGTGACGGCCTCACGCGCGAGCAAGTCGAGAAGGCGTACAAGAATCGCTTCGACGCGGACAAGGTGAAAGACGTTCCCATCGACGGCTCGCCGACCGTCGGCCCCGCGAACGCGCCCATCACGATCATCGAGTTCGCCGACTTCGAGTGTCCGTATTGCGGATTCATGTTTCCGATCTTGGACAAGACGATCACGGCGCATCCGAACGACATCCGCTTCGTCTACAAGTTCTTGCCGCTCGGCGGTCACCCCCACGGCGAGATCGCGGCGCGCGCGGGCATCGCAGCGTGGCAAGCCGGTAAATTCTGGGAGATGCATCACAAGCTCTTTTCGAATCAAGAGCATCTCGAGCAGGGCGACCTCGACAACTACGCGAAGGACATCGGCCTCGATCTCGCGAAGTTCCATCACGACGCCACCTCGCAGCTCGCGACCGATCGCATCGCCGATGATCGCAAGCTCGCCGACACGCTCGGCGTGCACGGAACGCCGACGATCTACATCAACGGTCGCGAGTTCGATCCGCACACCGAGCTCGAAGACTGGATTCAGACCGAGCTCGCCATCGCCCCGCGCGGCGCGCCGCAACCTGCCGTCGCGGGAGACGCGGGCACGAGCGCAGGCACCAAAGACGCAGGCAAAGACAGCGGAAAAACCGCCGCCACCGCTCCTTCGACCCACGCGAACGCCGCTGGCGCGGGTTCGAGCAAACCGCACTGATGCGCGGCATCGTCGACGCATGCGGCTGCTTTCCGACCGGCCGACATTACGCCGGCATCGCGCATCTTCTTCGCGCGATCATTCGCGGGCTTGCCGACGAGTTCGCGTCCGATCGCGTGTGGGAAGAAATTCCGATCGCGCTCGTCGACGTCGAAACGACGGGCCGTGATCCTTCGAAAGATCGCGTCGTCGAAATCGGCATCGCCGTCGGTCGCGCGGGACAGGTCATCGCGCGCTACAACTGGCTCATCAATCCGGGCATGCCGATCCCCGACGAGGCCAAGCAAGTGCACGGCATCTCGGACGACCTCGTGAAGGACTCGCCGCGCATCGAGACGATCATGCACGAGATCGCGGCGGCGCTC
>JAICXU010000292.1 GCA_025934595.1 Polyangiaceae bacterium
AAGAGCTCCGCCCCCTCAGGATCGCGACGAACGAGCGCGTCGCGAGCTCCGCTGACGTCAGCCCCGAAAGGGCCACCTCATCGGCCGTCAATGCGCCGCACGCCGCTCCGCGCAAGAAGAAGTTCAAGAGTCCCTGCCCCGTCGCCGCGTCGTCGAAGACGTCACCGACGAGCGTGGCTTGCGCCGCTTTTTCGACGAAGTTCTTGAGGCGTGCGGTGGCGGGCGGCAACGCTTCGAGGAAGAACGCGTAGATCGCCGCGAAACGAGCCGGCAGCTGCGCGGGATGCAAATCCCAACCTTGATAGAAGCCCGTCTCGAGCGAGAGACGCGTGTGCTGCATATGGAGCTTCCACGCGTCATGCACGGTTTTGCGATCGCCGATCGGCATGACGTTCGTAGCGCCGTCCGAAAGCCACACGCCGGTGCCACCGAGGGTGACCTGCATCACGTTCTTCGCGAAGTCGCACGACGGATGAAGCATCTGTTGATGCGCGGCGGTGATGTTGCAGCTCGCGGTGTAGTCGTAGGTGCCGAGATGCGCGCCGGTGCACCGACCCTTGGCCGCGTCGATGAAATCCGGGATCGGCGAGCGGCCGTTCTCGTCCAGAACCGCCTGCGTTTGCTCGATCATGATTTCGAACGGGATCGATTTTGGAGCCAAATTCAAGCCCTTTTCGAGCTCCTCGAGCACGCTGACGAGCGCCGAGACTTGCTCCGCGATCTGCACCTTCGGCAGGGTGACGACGAAATTGGGCGGCAGCTTTCCGGCTTCGCCGACGAGCTCCGAGACGACGATGTCCAGCGTGCGAAGGCTTCGCGCGCGGAGCTCCTCGGTCAAGGGCTTCACGCGCATGCCGATGAACGGCGGCAGGGTGCCTTCGGCCGCGCCTTTCGCGAGCGCCCGCGCGACGAGAACCGCGTGACCGTCTTCTTCTTCGTCTTTGCGATTGCCGTAGCCGTCTTCGAAATCGATTCGAAAATCTTCGAGCGGCTCGCGCTGCAAGTTCTCGAGGACGCGCGGATAGACTTTCTCCGCGAGCTCCGGCGCCATTCCCACGGCGTGAGCGAACGACCTCGCGTCGGGCGCGTTTTCTTCGAGCGCCTTCTTCGCGAGCGCACCGACGTGCGGAGAGACGTCGGAGCGAAAGAGATGCGCGCCGCCGTACATCGTGTGGACCGGCTGCCGTTTCGGCGAATCGCCCACGTATCGCGCCATGAACGCGAGGTTCTTTTTCCGTAGCTCCTCGAGCGCGGCCTTCGCGCTCTCGCCCGTCAGCGTCGTCTTCACGTTTTCACCTTCCTCTTTTCCCTGACCCTCTGCGCCACGCGACGAGCTCGGCGGCGATGGATACTGCAATCTCGTCCGGCAAGCGCGCTCCAATGTCGACGCCGATGGGCATTTTGAGACGGGCGCGATCGCTCTCCGGAAATCCCTTCGCTTCGAGCCGGTCGCGCGTGCGTCGTGCTTTCGCGCGACTGCCGACGCCGCCGACGTACGCGAATTTTTTCTTCATCGCCCACTCGATGACGTCTTGGTCGAGCCCGTGATCGTGCGTCATCACGAGACAAGCCCCGCTCGTGGGAAAATCTTTTCCGACGTCGTCGTGCTCGCCGACCACGCACGTGACGTTCGGGATGCGGCCTTCTTCGCCCCAAATTTCCCGCGAATCGCACACGGTCACGGCGAAGCCGATCTTCGCGAGCAGCGGCGCAGTGGCGGTGGCGACATGACCGCCGCCGACGATGAGACACGGCATTTGCGCGTCGATGGGCTCCAACAAAATGTCGACGCTGCCGCCGCAACACATGCCGAGCTCCGCGCCGAGCTTGACCGAGCGCACCTCGTGCCGCGCTTCGGCGCTCTGCGGAGCGTCTTTTCCACACGCGCCGCGCAGCATCGCGTCGAGCGCGTCGATCACCTCGCGCTCGACCGCGCCTCCGCCGACGGTTCCGACACACGTGTCGTCTTCGGCGACGTAGAGCTTTTGTCCCGGCGTCGACGGAGCCGATCCGTGACGAGCCACGACGGTCGCCATCGCGCCGCCGATCCCTTTTTTGGCAAGCGCCACCGCGACTTCGAGCACGTGCGTTGCATCGGCGGCAAGGGGCGCCAATCGCGGCGCCTTTTCGTCCGCACGCGCGATCTCAACCGGCTTTGCCACGATCCGATTCTACCCCGCATTTTTTCGAACGGAACATTCCGCTCGGATACTCTCTCTTTTCGAAGCCACACCCATGGACGCGCTTTCTTTCGATCCGAGCCAAGTACTCGTGATGATCCTCGCCGGCGGCGAGGGCAAGCGCCTCTATCCGCTCACGCTCGATCGCGCGAAGCCCGCCGTCCCGTTCGGCGGCCGCTACCGCATCATCGACATCGTGCTTTCGAACTTCGTGAACAGCGGCATGGCGAAGGTGAAGATCCTCACGCAATACAAGAGCGCGTCGCTCGACGAGCACATCGCGCGCGTGTGGCGTCTGTCGCCGATTTTGGATCAATTCATCGAAGCCGTGCCCGCCCAGCAGCGCACGGGAAAAACTTGGTATCGCGGATCGGCGGACGCCGTCTTCCAGTGCCAGCACGTCATCCTCGACGAGAAGCCGGAGCTCGTCGCGATCTTCGGCGGCGACCACATCTACAAAATGGACGTGCGCCAGATGCTCAGCTACCACGTCGCGAAAAACGCGGAGGCCACCGTCGCCGTCATTCCCGTGCCGAAGGCGGAGGCGAGCGACTTCGGCGTCATCGAGATCGATGGCGAAGGGAAAATCCTGGCCTTTCATGAGAAAGTGAAAGACCCGCCCGCGATGCCGGGCAACCCGAACATGTGCCTCGCGTCGATGGGGAACTACGTCTTTTCGAAAGACGCCATCCTGCGCGAGGTGAACGAGGACTCGACGATCGACGCGAGCGAGCATGACTTCGGAAAAAATATTTTGCCGCGCATGGTGCAAGCGGGGCGCTCCGTGTGGGCGTACGATTTCGCCACCAACAAAGTTCCGGGCGAGGACGAGCGCGGCAACGGCTATTGGCGCGACGTCGGAACGATCGAAGCGTATTGGCGCGCGCAGATGGATCTCATCGAGATCCATCCTTCGTTCAATCTCTACAACAAGCGCTGGCCCATTCGCACCGGCGTCACGCACGATCCACCGGCGAAGTTCGTCTTCCGCGACGAGGCGCAGGCGCGCGTCGGTATCGCGACCGACTCGCTCGTCAGCCACGGATGCATCATCTCGGGCGGTCGCATCCATCGAAGCGTGCTCTCGGTCGGCTGCCGCATCAATTCGTTCAGCGAGGTCGAAGAGAGCGTGCTCTTCGAAGGCGTGCAAATCGGCCGGCACACGCGCCTTCGCCGCTGCATCGTCGACAAAGACGTGACGATCCCGTCCGGAGTCGAGATCGGCTTCAACCACGAGCTCGACAAGCAAAAGGGCTTCACGGTCGAAAATGGCATCGTCGTCATTCCGAAAAAAGCGAAGATCGACGGCTTGTCGACCTGAACGTCCTTCAGGAATGCGCGCGGGCGTCGTACGCTGAAGTAGAAGGATGGCGCGCACCATCATCGTCGGAGACGTGCACGGTTGCAGCGTGGAGCTCGAAGCGCTGCTCGATCAGGTGCATTTCGACCTCGGTGATCTCCTCGTGTTCGTCGGTGATGTCGTCGCGAAAGGTCCGGACTCGCTCGGCGCGCTCGACGTGGTCAGACGCACGGGCGCGATCTTGGTGCGCGGCAATCACGAGGATCGGATCCTCGATTGGAAAAAAGATCCGGCTCGCATCACCCTCGGCCGCACGCATCGCGAGGTCGTCGAGCAGCTCCGGCCCGAAGATTGGACGATCCTCGAAGCGTCGGTGTTCCATTTCGATTTGCCGAAACACGAAGCGCGCGTCGTGCACGCGGGCGTGATCCCGGGCGTGCCGATCGAAAAGCAATCGCCGAACGTGCTCGTCACCGTGCGCAGCATCGACGCCAAGGGACAGCCGAGCGATCGCGCGCACGGATTTCCGCTCTGGGGCACGCTCTACAAAGGTCCCCCGCACGTCGTGTTCGGACACAACGCCGTGACGGGTCTGCAGCTCCATCCTTGGGCGACGGGGCTCGACACGGGTTGTGTCTACGGCGGCCGTCTCGCAGCGCTCGTGCTCCACGAGGGCGAGAAGATCCCGAGGCGCGCCGAGGACCGGGAAAAAATGCTGGTTTTCGAGCCGGCGCGACGGGTGTACGCGGAAAAAACCAAAGGCTGAACACCCCGTTTTCGGTTACGTTCGCGCCATGCTTTTCGCTCGGCTGCGTAAGCCCATCGCGGCGCTGACGATCCTCACGTGCACGAACGCGATGGTCCTTTTGGACGCGCGACGAGCCTTCGCGCTCGGCTCACCGCTCGTTCACGTCTCCGCGCAGCAGCGCGGCGGCGCGCAACCCGCAGGCCGCCAAGATCTCATCACGCGCGGAAAAAATCTCTTCGACGATCAGCAATACGAAGAGTCGATCCAAACCCTGTCGGCGGCTCTCCTTCGCCCGAACAACACGAAAGAGCAGAGGATCGAGATCTACCGCCTGCTCGCCTACAACTACATCACGCTGAATCGCAAAGAAGAGGCGGAGAGCGCCGCGCGCGGCCTCTTCGCGATCGATCCCGAATACGCGCTGCCGCTGAGCGAATCGCCGCGCTTTCGCGATTTTTTCAACGCCGCACGCACCAAGTGGGAAGCCGACGGCAAGCCCGGTCTCGTGCAAGAGCAAGCCGCGCCCGCGGCTCCGGTTTCGCTCGCGCATACGTCGCCCTCACAGGTCGAAAAGGACGCGCAGATCCCGCTCTCCGTGAAGCTCTCCGACCCCGACAGCCGCACGCAATCGGTGAAGCTTTTCTATCGAACGGGCTCCAAAGGAAAATTCGAATCGATCGACGTCGCGATCGTCGATGGCCAAGGTCACGCGACCATCCCGGGCTCGGCGGTGCAACCTCCGCTCGTCGAATATTATTTTCAGGCGTTCGACAAAGGCTCGCTCCCGATCGCCGCTCGCGGAGATGCCGACGCTCCACTTCGCGTCGCGGTTCCCGACAAGAGCGGCGGCGGATGGATCGTGCCCGTTGCGATCGGCGGCGGCGTGCTCGGTGCCGCAGCCCTCGTCGGCGGGCTCGCCCTCGCTGGCGTGTTCAAAGGATCGGCCGGCCCCGGTGGTCCCGGCAACGGCGCAAGGCAGTCGACTGTGAGCGTCAGCATCGGCCAGTGATCGTGACCGCGACATGGCCGAAATCATCGACAAAACGCCTCGATTTCCATTCGTGCTCGTCGACGTCGATGCCGACGCGGCCGACGAAACGGCGAGCGATCTCTTCGAGCTCGGCGCCGACGGCGTGGAGGAACGCGACGCGACGAC
>JAICXU010000752.1 GCA_025934595.1 Polyangiaceae bacterium
CCTGAGTCCGCGCCGACCGCGATCGGCGCTGACCACGTTCTCTTCCGAAGCTTTTATCTTCTGCGTCGCGCCGAAGGTCGCGTCGAAGGGCCGAAGACGCTCGACGCGATCATCCGCGGGGGACAGACGCAGGTGATCTTTTCTTCGCACGACATCGGCGGCGCGCTCGCGCGAGGCGCCACCGGCGTCTGGGAGCTGCCCGTCGTTCCGGGAGGCGACGCACAACGCGAGCGCGCGATTCGCCTCGCGATCAACATCGCCATGTACGTCCTCTGCTCGAACTACAAGGACGACCAGGTGCACGCGCCGTGGCTGATGCGCCGGCGATCGCTCTCGCCGATCGACGAGCCGTGAGCGTTCGATGTTGACGAACCGCCTCGCACCGAGCAGCGATCTGCCGACCTGGGCGCTCGTCATCGCGATCGCCTTGTCGATCGCGAGCCTGATTTTTTTGATCGTCGAGATGCGACGGCGCGAGCACGGGGGCGTCGCCATTCTCGCGAGCGGCGCTCTCGCGGTCATCGCTCTTCTTCTCGCCGTGCTCCGCCCGGTGCGCGTCGCGGCACGGGAGAGCGTCATCGGCGCACGTGTGGTCGTGCTCGGCGACGCGTCGCGGTCGATGGCGCTCGGCACGGATTTGGGCGGAAAAACGCGCGCGGAGGCACGCGATCGCGTCATCGCGTCGATCGTGCAACAAGCGCAAAATTCCCGCATTTCGACGTTCGGCTTCGGCAGCGGCGCGCCGCGACCGCTCGTACAAGGCCCGGGCGGATCACTGGATCCGCGAAGCGATCTCACGAGCGCGATCCACGCGCTCGCAGCGTCGACCGACGAACGTCCTGCCGCGATCATCGTCGTCAGCGACGGACGTCTCGACGATCCGCCGGAGGGCGCGCCGAAAACTGCGCTCGAGGCACTCGGCGAGTCGCTGAAGGTCCCCGTGCACACCGTCGCCGTCGCGCGAAGCGGCGTTCCCGATGCGAGCGTGCGTCGCGTGTCGAACGTCGGAGCCGCCGTGGCGCACGTTCCCCTTCCCTTGCGCGTCGACGTCGGATGCACCGGTGGGCTCGCGTGCGAGGAGCTCACCGTCACGGCGCGCGAGCTTCGTGAGGATGGACCGCCGGCGCTCCTCGCGAGCGCGCTCGCGCATTTGAAAGACGGCGTCGGCACCGTCGACATGACGGTGACGCTCGAACGCGCCGGCCCGCGCATCGTCGAGGTCGAGATCACGGCGCCCGCCGGCGATGCGATTCCCGAAAACGATCGACGTCTCGTGACGCTCAACGTGACGCGCGAGCACGTGCGCGTTCTTCATGTCGCGGGGCGGCCCACGAACGACGTGCGCGCGCTTCGTCAGTGGCTGAAAAGCGATGCGTCGGTCGACCTCGTCGCGTTCTTCATTTTGCGAACACCGGCCGACGATCCGCAAGCGTTACCCGAGGATTTGGCTCTGATTCCATTTCCCGTCGACGAGCTCTTCACCGAGCACTTGCCTTCGTTCGACGCCGTCGTCTTGCAAGATTTCGACGCGCAGCCGTACGGGCTCGAGCGACATCTCCCTGCGCTCGCCAAATACGTCCACTCCGGCGGCGGTCTCATCATGGTGGGCGGTCCCAATTCGTTCGTCGCGGGAGGCTACGCGGGCACACCGCTCGGCGACGTCTTGCCGGTCATGCTCGACGCATCCCCAGGTGCCACCGCCGCTGACACCGCTCCCTTCACGCCCGTCGTCACGAGCGTCGGAAAAAACGCGCCCATCTTCGCGCCGCTCCGCGCCATCCTCGGCGACGATTTGCCGGAGATGCCCGGCGCGAACATTTTGGGCGACGCGCGAAGCGGCGGATCCGTTTTGTGGACCCATCCCACGCGCAAGACGAGATCGGGCGCACCGATGCCCGTCCTCGCGATCGGCGAGCAAGGTGACGGTCGATCGATCGCGCTCGGCGTCGACGGCGGATGGCTGTTCGAATTCTCGGAGCTCGGAGCACGCACCGCGGGTCGTGGCTTCGGCGCATTCTGGGACGGCCTGCTCGGTTGGTTGATGCGCGATCCGCGATTCGAGCCTGCGCAGATCGACGTCATGAACGGATGCACGGCGGGCATCGCGACGACGCTCCGCGTTCGCTCGAACGAGAGCGGCCCCATCGCGCTCGACATCGCGCGCCTCGACAAGAGCGCCGCGCCCATTCACATCACGGGTGTGCTCGCAGAACGCAGCGATCGCGAAGGCGAGGCCGACCTCACGGTTCCTCCGCTCGAAGCCGGCGGATATGCCGCGCGTCTCCGCATCGGCGACAGCGCGACGACGCGGCGCGATTTCGCGTGCGAAGCCGGCGGTGACGAATGGGCGGACTCGCGCCCCGACGCCGACCGCCTGAAGGCATTGGCGGCGGCGACCGGCGGCGCATTCATGTGGGCCGACGAGGCTCCGAAAATTCCGCTGCCGAAGGCCACCGTCGTGAGCGCGGAGCGGCATGTCGCGCCGATCGCGCCGCCTTGGCTCTGGACGCTCGTCGCCGCGAGCCTGCTCGGTCTGCATTGGTTCGTCCGTCGTCGCGCGGGCCTCGTCTGAGCGAGAATGTCCGTGAGCCAAAACATTGTAGAATCCAAAGGCGTGCGAAAGCTTCTTCTCGC
>JAICXU010000659.1 GCA_025934595.1 Polyangiaceae bacterium
GGAGCGCCGCGGTGATCGCGTAGTAGCGCGCGACGCCTTTTCCGAAGCCCGTGAGGCGCGACGTGACGATGCCGACGAGCGCGATCGCGATGTACACGAAAGGCAAATGCGTCGGCGAGACGCGCGTGATGAACAGCGCATCGCGCGCCGTTTCGAGCAGCGTGTGGCCCGCCAAAATTCCGAACAACGTGAAGAACGAGAGCAATACGAGCGAGCGCTCTTCTTTCGTCTCGTGTCGAAAAAATCCCGGCATCGGGCGCCTGCGATCTCAAACCGCCACGCGCGCGAGCGCGTCGATGAGGGCCGCGTGGATCTTGCCGTTCGTGGCGATGACCTCGCCGCGGCGGATGTCGAGACCCGACGCGTCGTAGTGCGAGAGCTCTCCGCCGGCCCCTCGCACGATCGCCGCGCCCGCGGTGACGTCCCACGGTTTCAGCCCGCGTTCCCAATAGCCGTCGTACGTACCGTCGGCGACGAGACACAGATCGAGCGCTGCCGATCCGCATCGACGCACGGCTTGGCATTGCTTTTTGATCGCGACGAAGGCTTCGAAGTTGCTGTTCGGTCCGTCGCGTCCTTCGTACGGAAAGCCGGTTGCGAGCAGCGAATCGACGAAGCGGTCGGCGCTGCTGACGTGGCAGGGCTCGCCATTTCGCAGGGAAATTCCCGGTGAATCGTGAGGCCCGGCATCTGCGGCATCTGGCGCGATCAGCCCGGTCCACTCGCACGACAGCGCGGGCGCGACGACGGCTCCCAGGATCGCCTCGGCGCCGTGCGCGAGCCCGACCGACACGCAGTAGAAGGGATGACCGTGCACGAAGTTCGTCGTGCCGTCGATGGGATCGACGTACCACGTGAGGGCATTCGTGGCGCTCGACTCCGCGCCGCCTTCTTCGCCGGTGACCGAAAAGCGCGTTCGCGCATGAAGGGCGGCGCGCAAAAATTCTTCGCTTTGTCGATCGAACTCCGTGACCAGATCGACGGGGCCTTTGTGATCGGGACGAACGCCGCGGCGCCATCCTTTCTCGACGAGCTTCGCGGCTTGCCTCGTGACATCGAGCGCGATGGCGAGGAGCTCTTCGCGCTCCTTCATGGTGGGGGCCCCGCTCATGACCTCGAAGATAAGGCCTCGAGCAGCCGTTTGTGCAGCCCTCCGAACGCGCCGTTCGACAAGAGAGCGACGGTGTCGCCCGGTCGAGCTTCGCGCGCGAGCTTCTCGAGGACGGCGTCGATGCTCGGCGCCGCCTCTGCGTGCGGGCCGATCGCGCGTGCGAGCTTGTCGACGTCGAGGCGCTCTGCGGGAGCGAGATTCGTGCGACCGAGCGGCGCAAAAATGACGTGATTGGCCGCGGAAAACGCGGTCGCGTACGCCTCTTGATGCAGGCTGCGACACGCGGTGGCGCTCCGCGGCTCGAAGACGGCCCAGAGCTCGCCGCCCTTGTGCTTCGCGCGAAGCGCACGCAGCGTCTCGTCGACGGCGGTGGGGTGATGCGCAAAATCGTCGTATACGCGCACGCCGTTCGGCTCGCCGATCAAATCTTGCCGTCGTCTCACGCCCGCGAACGCCGCCAGCGCGGTGCGTGCGGATGCGAGTGGAACGCCGAAACCTTCCGCACACGCGGCAATGGCGGCGACCGCGTTGCGAACGTTGTGCGCACCCGGGCTCGGCATCGCGAATCGTCCGGCGTAGACGCCGCCCGCATAGAGATCGAACGGCTGCATGCCCGCGTCGTCGATGGGAGCGGGCGCGCCGAGCCACGTCGCGCTCACCTTGCCGAAATCGTCGCCTTGTAGGCCGTAGAACGCGACGCGCGATTTGGTGTGTTTTTCGGCCAGATCGCGCACGCGTGCGTGACTGGCGTCGCAAACGAGAAGACCCGCGTCAGGAATTTTTTCCAGGAAGCGAGCGAACGCGTTTTCGTAGCTCGCACCGTCCGGATAGATGTCGATGTGATCGTGCTCGACGCTCGTCACGATGGCGACGTCGCGATCCGACACGCCGACGTAGTCGAAAAACTTCGGCTCCTTGTGCCAATAGACGGCGTCGTACTCGTCGCCCTCGACCACGAAAGGAGCCGGCGCCGCCGACGCGCCCACGATTTTTCGCTTCGTCGATCCGATCGCCGCTCCCGACGAAAAATTCTTCGGCAAGCCTCCGATGAAATATCCGGGCTCGAGACCCGCGCTCTCCAAGATCCACGCGCACATCGACGCCGTCGTCGTCTTGCCGTGCGTGCCGCCCGCGACGAGCGTGACGCGATTCTGCAAGAAGGCTTCGCGGAGCGCCGCCGACATCGATCGACAATCGAGCTTGTTTTCTCGAGCGAAAATGGCCTCCGGATTGTCTTTGCGGATCACGTTTCCGACGACGACGAGATCCGGCGCCGCGCCTGCGGAAGAAAGATGCGAAGCGTCGTAGCCTTTCAGGCAACGAATGCCGCGCGCGTCGAGCGCAGGGCCGATCGGCGGATCGAACGCGGCGTCGGACCCGGAGACTTCCCACCCTGCTTCTTGAAACAGCATCGCGAGCGCGCCCATGCCGGTGCCGCAGACGCCGACGAAGTGCGCACGCTTCATTTTTTCTCGAAGACGAACTCGTCGTCTTTCACGTCGACGGTGACCTTCGACTTGTCGGCGTAGCCGCCGCTCAAAATATTTTCGGCGAGCGGATCTTGGAGCTTCTTCAAGATGACGCGCTTCACGGGGCGCGCGCCGAACGCGGGCTCGTAGCCGAGATCCACGATGTGCGACTTTGCTTTTTCGGAGAGCTCCAATTTCAACTCGCGATCGCCGAGCAATTTCTCGAGCCGGCGAAGCTGGATGTCGACGACGCCGCGCAAATCTTTTTTGTCGAGCGGACGGAACACGACGATGTCGTCGATGCGGTTCAAGAACTCGGGTCGCAGAAAATTGCGCAATTCCTCGAGCAGAACGTCACGAAGAGCGTCGCGGCCGTCGGGCGATTCGAACAATTTCGGATCGGTCTCGAGGATGCGCTTCGAGCCGATGTTGCTCGTGAGA
>JAICXU010000591.1 GCA_025934595.1 Polyangiaceae bacterium
CGAAGAGCTCGCGCGCCGTCTGCCTTCGAACGCCGACGTCTGGGTTCGCGTCGGCAAAGCTCGCCAGAGGACGTCGACCGATTCCTCGCGCGATGCGTACCTCCGCGCGCTCTCTCTCGCCGAGCCGGGAAGCGATGCACGACGAGGCGCGCTCTTGTCGCTCGCTGCCTCCGACCTTGCACGCGGCGATGCGCAAAGGGCGCTGGCGTGGCTCGATCGTCTCGAAGGCGATTCTTCGCCAGACGTCGCGCTCGCGCGTGCGGAGGCCTGGCTCGCGCTCGGCAAGGCGCCTGCGGCGCGCGCTGCGCTCGGCACGACCCCGGACAATCCGACCGACCCGCGTGCGGCACTGACCCGCGGACGCATTTTGTCGGCGACGCGCGAAGAGGCGGCTTTTTCCCCGCTTTTGCGCGCCTACATCCTCGAGGCGCCGCTTGCGAGCGAGCTCCTTTCGTCGGCGGTCGGCTGGATTCCGACCGACGCAAAGACGATCGAGCGCGTGCGAATCGCGGTCGACGCAAGAGGAGAAGCGGGTCTCGCGCGATGGCGTGCGGCATTCGCGCGATCGCGCGGAGGTCGCGATGAAGCTCGTGCCGCGCTCGAAGACGCCTTGACCGGCGGGGATACGACGGCGGCTCGTCCTCTTCTCGATGCGGCGATCGACGACCGAAACGACGAATCGCTCACGCGCGCGCTCGCCGCGCTTCCCGACGTCCCCGACGACGATCTCGTCCGCGATGCACGAAAGCTCGCTGGCGTTCGCGCCGATCTCGCGACGCCTCACGATTCGCCTTGGACGAAGGAAGATTTTTTTGCGCAGCTCGACGCGCTCGCGACGGTGAGCGATGCGCGCCTCACGGAATGGACGACCGAAACGCGTACGCGTCTCGTGTCGAGCGCCGTGCCTTCGAACGACGCACCGTCGGCATGGAGCGTCATCCTCGCGCGCCTCGACGATCACGCGCGCGCCGTGCACGATCTCGAGGCGGCCGCGAAAGTGGCGGACGTCTCCGCGGAGCGACGTCGTCCGCTGCGGCTCGCGATCGTCGGCGAGTTCAACGCGGGCAAGAGCACGTTCATCAACGCGCTCATCGGCGCCGACGTCGCGCCGACCGGCGTCTTGCCGACCACCGCGACTCTCCATCATTTGCGGTATGCGCCCGACCCCGTCGCGCGCATCGTCTTCGAGACCGCCCATGATCCGCCGGAGCGTCTCTTGCCGCTCGAGAATCTCCGCGCGACGCTGAAACAGCTACAAAACGAGCCGATCGTGCGCGTCGAGATCGGCGTGCCCCTTCCCGCTCTCACGCGCGTCGAGGTGCTCGATACGCCCGGCTTCAATGCGCCCGACCCGCGACACACGAGAGCAGCGCGGCGCGCGTTCGACGAATCCGACGTCGCGCTCTGGCTCTTCGATGCCACGCAGCCGTTCAAGCAAACCGAGCGGGAGATTTTGGACGAGGTCCGCGACGCGGGCATCCCCCTGCAGATCCTCATCAACAAAGCGGACCGCTTGAGCGCGCCCGATCTCGAGCGCGTCGTGAAGGCGACGATCGACTCGCTCGCCGAAATTCGCATCGCGTCGTGGTCGCCTCCGCTCGCATTTTCGGCGCGTCTCGCGCTGGCGGCGAAGCTCGGCGACGAAAATGCGAAGGCGCCATCGCGGTGGGCGGACGTCGAAGCCATGTTCGAATCGGAGATCGTCGCGCGCGCGCCGGCATTGAAAGAACGCGCGCTCCGCCGACGCGCTCGCGAGGCGGTGCGGATGCTGCGAGCACGCGCGGAGACCCTCGCGAAAGCCGAGTCCGAGCAAGCGACCGCGGCCGCCGATCGATCGCATCGCTTCGCGGTGACGGCAGCACGCCTCGAGCAAGAGTCCGCGCAAGCGGCGGCATCGATCGCGAAGAGCCTCGCGACTCCGGTCGCCGCGTGGCGCGCCGATCTCGCGATGGTCGTCATCGGCAAGGATTCGCGCGACGTCGCCGCGAGCGCGTCGCTCGATCGGTATCGTGCCGATCGACTCCTTGCCCACGTGACGCGGCCCCTCGCTTTTGCGCTCGCCGGCCTCGCCGAAGGCACGGGCGTCACGCCCGCGGAGCTCGCTCCCATGGCGCGCGCGATCGCACGTCCATTCAGTTATTTCCGGCATTCCATCGACTCGGACGACGCCGTCGCCGAGCCTCTGGCGCGAGCAGGAGTGGCGACGCTCGTCGACCTTCTGATGGCTCGCGGAGCGTCGCCGCCGACGACGCGCGCCGCCCAAGGACGCTCGCTCGAGCTCGCTTCATTCGATGAAGCGCTTGCGTAAATGACGGTTTTGGCCCAGAAATTAGGGAAGATCATGCGCCCTCGCCTTTTTGCGCTCGCTGCGATGACGGCGCTCTTTTTCGTGCGCGAGCCGAGCGTGCACGCCGATCCGATTTTGTCGGTCGGCGGCGACGCGATGGAGGTGCAAGCCGATTCGCTCGAAGTCGACGTTACCGCCGGCGAGGCCGTGCTCACCGGCAACGTGTCGCTCGCGAAAGGCGGTCTGAAAGTGAGCTGCCCGCGCATCGACTTGAAGTTCGACACCACGCCGCACGTGAAGTGGGCGCGCGGATCCGGCGGCGTCGTCGCGGACGTGAAAGGCGTGCACGCCGAGTCGCCGGACGTCGAGCTCGACCTCACGAAGCAAGTCCTCGAGCTGAAAGGCGGCGTGTGCCTCACGCGCGGACAAGGTTGGCTGCAAGCCGACAGCGCGCGCATCGACATCGCGACGGCGAAGGTCTCGCTCACACAAGTGAAGGGATCGATCCCGGTGTCACCGAGATCGCCATGAGCGGAAGCGGCCGCTCGAAGCCGAGGCTTCGCGCCGAAAAGATCCGAGTCGAGCGGGGCGGAAAAATCATCGTGCGCGATGTCGGCGTGTCGGCCGATGCCGGCGAGGTCATCGGCGTGCTCGGCCCTTCCGGTGCGGGAAAATCCACGTTTTTCCGCGCGATCGTGGGCGAGACGAGAGCCGACGGAGGTCGCGTTCTCCTTGATGGTGACGATGTTTCCGATTGGCCGCTATGGCGACGAGCGCGCGCGGGCTTCGGCTACGTGCCGCAATCGCCGAGCGTGCTCTGGGATCTCACGGTGCGAGAAAATCTCGACACGTTCGAGCAAATCGCGAACGGCAAAATCGGCGACGCCGCGAAATCGGCGGAGCGTGTCGGCCTCGAGCATCGCATGGACGTGCGCGCGGGCGAGCTCTCCGCCGGTGAGCGAAGGCGGCTCGAGTGCGCGCGTGCTCTCGTGCGAAAGCCGTCGGTGCTCGTGTGCGACGAGCCATTCAGCGGCGTCGATCCGGTCGGAGCCGCGAAGCTCGGCGAGCTCCTGCGC
>JAICXU010000019.1 GCA_025934595.1 Polyangiaceae bacterium
CAAGACGTTCACTTTTCCGAAAAATTCGATGCCACTCGGCGTGAATCGATCCCAACCGATGCCGAGCTCGGGCAGCGCATCTTTCGGAAACACACCTTGATGCGCGACGTTGTGCAGCGTGATCACGACGCGCGACGGTCGGTCCGCGACGTCGGCGAGATACGTCGCGGCGAGCGCCGTCGGCCAATCGTTCAAATGCACGATGTCGAACGGGGTCCCGCCTTCAGCGCGTTGGCGAACGAGCTCCGCGATCGCGCGCGAAAACACCGAGAAACGCAGAGCATTATCCGTGTAATCTACACCTTTCTCTCCGTAGACTCCGGCACGATCGAAGAGCCCCGGCGCGTCGACGAGGACGAGGTCGACTTGCGACGCGAGCCGACCGTCGAACACCGTCGCTTCGATCGGCCGCCCGCCGAGCGTGAATCGTACCGGCGTGAGACGGCGCGCGACGAGCAAGCCGCCCGCTTCGAACGCCGGAAAACGTGGAACGACGACGGTGACGCGATGGCCGAGCGCACGCAGCGCTTTCGGAAGCGCGGCCGCGACGTCGGCGAGGCCGCCCACTTTCACGAAAGGCGAGAGCTCGGTCGTGGCGAACAGGATGTCCATGTGCGTCCTCGCATACCACGAACTCGCGGCTTTTCTTCATGCTAAGCAACCTCCATGACGCGGCTCCGCGCGAACGAAGCCGAATACCTGCGCCCGTCCGACGTCGATCCCGAAGCGATCGTCAGCGTGTTTCGCGTACCCCCCGAGGTCGCGGGCATGCGGCTCGATCTTTTTTTGCAGAGCCAGCTGAAACGAACGAGCCGATCACGCACGCAACAGATCATCGCTCTCAGCGCTTACGACGCGCGCGGCAAACGTATGCGCGGAAGCGATCGCGTGCGGGCATTCGACATCGTTCTCTTGTGGCGCGCGCCGTGGGACGAGACGCCGGTGCCGACCGATCTGCCAGTTCTCTATGAAGACGAGCACCTCCTCGCCATCGACAAGCCCGCGCTTCTGCCCGTGCATCCGACCGCGCGTTATCACAAGAACACGGTCATCAAGGTCCTCGAGGCGCTGCGGCCGGGAGAATTTTTGCGGCTCGGACATCGCATCGATCGCGAGACGAGCGGCGTCCTCTTGATCGCGAAGTCCGCAGCATGCGAGCGCCGTCTCAAAAAGCAGCTCGAAGAACGCGACGAGGTCGACAAGAGCTATGTCGCGATCACCTGGGAAAATCCCCTCGATTTCGTATCCACGGGGGAACGTCTCTCGGAGAAATCATTCCGTCGCACCTCGCCTCTCGAGCTCGACAAAGCGAGCCGCTACAAAGTGAAGATGCGCATCGCGCGCGCCGAATCGCCGAACGCGCTCTCGGCGTCGACCATCTTCCACGTCGAAGACGTGCAGGTGAAAGGCGATCGCACCTACGCGCTCGTCACGTGTGATCTCGAATCCGGCCGCCAACATCAGATTCGGCTGCATCTCGCGAGCCGCGAGACGCCGATCGTCGGCGACAAGCTCTATGGTCCCGACGAGGGCGCCTTCGCGCGCGCCGCCGATGGCGAGCTCACGCCGGAAGACGAAGCGCTCCTCGAATTGCCGCGACACGCGCTTCACGCGCATCGGATTTCGTTGCGCCATCCGGTCACGAGCGCATCGCTCGTGATCACGTCGCCGTTACCGCGGGATATGGCGGATTTTTGGGGAAAGGCGTGGGCGGGATCGCGCTGAAAAACCGCCCGCCGCGCTCACATCCCCTTCGGAACTTTGTCGAGATCGAGCTGATCGAGCGCGGCGCGAATGAGCGCGCTGCGATTCGCTTTCGTGAGACCGCGCGACTTCAGCTCGGTCACGAGCTCGTCGAGACGATCGAGATCCTTCGTGTACATCGAGATACAAATCACTTTGTAGTGAAGCGGCTTCTCCGCTTTCTCCCGCGCCGGTCTCGCTGGCTCGCTCGCTCGCGGCGTGTAAAAGCTGCCCGAGAGGACCTCGGCCACTTCGTCCGCGTCGAGCGCGCGCGCCGTCGCCGTTCCTTCTGCATCGTCATGCCGCGCTCTCATCGTTCCTATCTCTCTTTCTTTTGAGTCTATTTTCAAGCCGTCGCCCGGGCCGCGGTGAGCTGCGATCCGTGGATGATTCTGTCGACCACCTTGCGGTAGTCGTCTGATGCATTCGATTCCGGTGCGTATTCGAAGATCGTGGAGCCCTGCGCCGGCGCTTCTTTGACCTTCGTCGTCTGGCGCACGGGATCGAGGCAGCGCTCGCCGAAGTGCTCGCGAAGCGTGTCGACGGCGTCGCGGCAGATACGCGCGCGGGCGTCGTAAAATGTCGGTAATACCCCGAAGATTTGCACGGGATGATGAAGAAGCTGATTCACGTTCTTCACCGTCTTGATGACTTGGCGCACGCCGACGAGGCTCAAAAAATCGCACGCGACGGGGACGAGAATGCCGTCCGCGAAGACGAGCGCGTTTTGGTTCATGAGCGAGAGCGACGGCGAGCAGTCGAGCACGATGACGTCATAGGCGTCGGAAGCGCTCGCGAGGCGCGTCGCCAAAATGCGATCGCGATTCTGGCGACCGGCCAAGTAGAGCTCGGCCGCGGCGAGTGTTTCGTTTGAAACGAGCACGTCGAGATTCGGGCGAACATTCACCGCCGCTTGTTGCGCGGGCATGCCCATCACGAGCACGTGGTAAAGAGTGCTCGAGGCTTTGACGTCGAGCGACACGCCGACGTTGCCCTGCGCGTCCGTGTCGACGAGAAGAACGCGAAGACCGCGCGCGGCGAGACCGGCCGCGACGCTCACGCTCGTCGTCGTCTTGCCCGTGCCGCCTTTGTGGTTGAAGACGGCGATTTTGCGCGGGCCGTGGATCGACGCCGCCGAGCGCACGGTGATGGGTGTCGGCACAGGAGGCGCCACCGAGGCCGTCGTCGAAGCCGGCGCGAGAGTCGCGGCGGGAGCGCTCGCCGAAATCGCAGCGGCCGCATTCGCGTCCGCGATCGCGCCGAGACGCGCGCCGCCGGCTTCGGCGAGGAGCTGCGTGCGACAACCCTCGGAGCACGCGTAGCTACGCTCGCCGTGCACGCGCACGACTTGCGAGACGAGCTCGAGAGAGAATCGTTTGTGACAAGCCGTGCAAACGACGCCGCCGTCCTCTTCGCCGCGAAGCGCGCGGCCGTGACATTCGTGCGTGCAATAGAATGCGAACGCGCCGTCTTTTTCCTCCATTTGATAGCGGAATTGGACGTCGAAGCTCTTTCCGCAAACGCTGCAGTTTTCGCTGACTCCGGGCATGGTGCGGCTCTCCTCGCACACAAGCGGATGTCATAGAGCGGCGCTCTGGGACAACTTTTCAGAGAGTCATGAAGAGAAAACCGCCAAGGCGCCAAGACCGCCGAGGAGAAAGAATCGGGAAAAAAACCCCAGATCCTTTCTTGGCGCGCTTGGCGACTTGGCGGTTCACCTCAATGACGGAAGTGGCGGGCTCCCGTCATCACCATCGCGAGGCCCAGCGAGTCGGCGGCGGCGATCACGTCGGGATCTTTCACGCTGCCTCCCGGTTGCGCGATGGCCGTGACGCCGGCTTTCGCCGCCGCTTCGACGCCGTCGGGGAACGGAAAAAATGCGTCCGAAGAGAGCGCGCTTCCCTTCGCTTTGGCGCCTGCTTTTTCACATGCAATCTGCACGGAAACGACGCGAGACATTTGCCCGGCGCCCACACCGACCGTGTGCGCGTAGTCGCCATGGGCGTGCGCGAGGACGATGGCGTTCGACTTGACGTGCTTGCAGACGCGCCATCCGAAATCGAGGGCGCGCATTTCTTCCGCTGTCGGCGCGCGCTTCGTCGCCACTTTGCCGTTCGTGACCTCGCCCGCCGCCGTCGCATCGCGGGTCTGGGCGACGATTCCGCCGCCCACGCGTTTATACTGAAGCGAAGCGTGATCGGCGGGGAGCCATGCGCCGGTCGCAAGCACGCGCAGATTTTTCTTCGTTCGCAACACCTCGAGGGCGGCGCTCGAGTACTTGGGCGCGATCACGCATTCGAGGAATGTCTCGACGAGGAGCTTGGCCGTCGCTTCGTCGACCTCGCGGTTCAGCGCGACGATGCCGCCGAAGGCCGATAGCGAATCCGCCTCTCGAGCCGTTTTGTAAGCCTCCGCGAGAGTGGCGGCAGTTGCGACCCCGCACGGGTTCGTGTGCTTCACGACGACGGCGGCTACCGCGTCGAGCTCGCGCACCGCGTCGAGCGCGGCGTCGACGTCGACGAGATTGTTGAAGCTGAGCTCCTTGCCGCCCGCGCCGAGACTCTCCGCTCGAGCGAGCGAGCCCGCGGCCGCGTTCTTTTCAATGTAAAACGCGCCGGCTTGGTGCGGGTTCTCGCCGTAACGGAGCGCGTATGCACGCTCGAAGGGAAGCGTGAGGTATTGCGGGAAAAGTGCGCGCCCCGATTCGGCATTTTCACCCGAGGGTCGCCCCGAGAGATATCCGCTGATGGCGGCGTCGTACGCGGCGGTGTGCGCGAATGCTTTTGCCGCGAGGCCCGCGCGCGTCTCGGCTTTCACCGCCCCGGACTCTTGGATCTCCGCGAGCACGCGATCGTAGTCCGCCGGATCGCACACGACCGCGACGCGCGCATGGTTCTTCGCTGCCGAACGCACCATCGACGGCCCGCCGATGTCGATGTTCTCGACGATTTCTGCATGCGATGACGCGGCGTTGGATGCCACTTTCTCGAACGGATAGAGGTTCACGATCACGAGGTCAATCGGCTTCGCGCCGAGACGCTCGAGATCTGCTTTGTCTTTTTCGCCGCGAGAAAGAATGCCGCCGTGCACGCGCGGATGCAGCGTCTTCACGCGACCGTCCATGACCTCGGGCGAGCCCGTGTACGCCTCCACCGTTTCGACCGGAATGCCCTCGGCGGACAGCGCCTTCGCCGTTCCTCCGCTCGACAGCAGCTGCACTCCGCGCGCCGCCAGCGCACGCGCGAATGGAATGAGGTTCGTCTTGTCGGACACGGAGAGGAGCGCGGTCTTGACGGTCATGCGCGCGGGATAGATGCGCGCACGAGTGCGGTCAATGGGCGACGGCGTTGCACGCGACCCACATGGATCGCGTGGCTGCCGATGCGAAATCGCCCCTAATTTACCGCACCTTCGCGCGGACGAGCTCGAGTGCGAGCAAGCGGTACGTCATTCGAAGGAATGCTGGCCGCCTCGTTCGATCCTACGAAGCGACCGACCTTGGCCTCGGTATACGCTACTGAGTAGTCGCTACTGAGTATATCTCGGATCAGTCGAGATCGGCGCTCGCGAACGCTTCCACGTCGAACTCGTCGGCCGTCGTCTCGACGTCCACGCGCTCCGCTTTGCTCGTGTTGGCTTCGCTCGCTTCGTCGTCGGCGTCGACCTCGTCGTCATCGACCGACTCGTCGTCGTCCTCTTCTTCGGGTTCGGGCGCGGCGAGCACGGGCAGACGGCGTTTGCCCACGGGCCCCTCGTCGACGTAGTCACGGAGGGCGGTCATCTCGCGGAGCGCTTCGAGCTTCGCAAGGCCCTTCACCTCGACTTGGCGAATGCGCTCGCGCGTGAGGTTCATGATGGCGCCGACCTCTTCGAGGGTCGTACCGCCGCGATCGGCGACGTCGAGCGCGCAGCTCTCGTTCATGTCCCAGACCTCGAGATCGGGGAAATTCAGCTTGATCGCGCCGGTCCGAGCGCTGACATCGAGATAGAGATGATGTTTGCAGGAGACGAACGGGCACGGCCTTGCGCCGTTCGCGCACTCTTCGCGCGTCCGCGGCTTTTCGACCTCGACCTCCGGATAGAGGAGACGTCCGAGCTCGAGCTCGCGTTTCGTCATGCGCTTCACGCTGATCGTGCGCGCACGCACGGCGCGCTTACGACGCGATCGGCGCTGCTCGCGCGTCACCGCCGGCTCGAGCTCCGGTGCCTCGGCAAGCGCCAACGCACCTTCGGTTTCGCCGACCGTCGGCTCCGAAGCCTCGACGATGTCTTCGCCCATACCGTCCACGACGATTTTCGCGTCCATCTCGTCCTCCCGCTGCAACGCGCACACGTATCCGCTGGACTTCACGCGGGCCGCCTCGCCCACATGGAGCCACATTCACTCCATCTTCCGAACGAGCTCACGCTCTATTCAGAAGAATCGACCTTGCGACTAGACGGCCTCTCGTTCCAATCGCGCTCGCATCGCGAGACGCGCTTCGAGAGCCGTCAGTTTTGCCACGAGCTCCGCCGCAAGAGCCCGAGTTTCCGCTAAATCCCGCTGCATAGTTGTACTGCGTTGCTTCTCCGCCGCGTCGATCGAGCGCGCGCCCTCACCCTTGCTTCGGGGTCGGGCCGCTGCCGACAGCACGGCGAAAATCTTTTCAAGCGAAGTCTCGAGGGTCTCGACGTCTCCTCGAATGAACAAGAAATCTCTCTGAATCTCTTCGATCGTGTGCGTCGCCATCATCGTCTTCAGGCGCTGCACCTGACGTACTACGGTCGCGGGATACAAACCTTGCGACCCTTTGTGCTTCCCCTTCATACCGACTCGCCGGCTTCGCGGAAGCAGGCCGAGCTGCACGTATTTTCGGAGCGTGCTCTCCGTGAACGAAACGCCTTTGCGAACCAAGATGCTGACGATTTGTGCCGAGGAGAGTCCCTCGGGGTGTTCCCGTTCGATTTTGGAGAGCTCGTCGTCGGACAGATGCGGTTTGGTCATTGAGTCCGGCGCTTGCTCGCGCACTTCCCCCATCCCATCGGAACGCTCGCGAATGTATTCTATTGAAAAGAATTTGGTCAACGACGTCGCGAGCTTTTTTTCGCGCGTGTTCCATCATGGAAACGTTTCGCGCAGTTATGCGAACGGTATGACAGGAAATGTCACATCTAACGTGTAGTTGATCACCAATTTTGGTCTTCGAGAATCGCTGCAAAAACATGGAGTTGGATGGGGGTCCATGTGTTCCATGTCCCACACAGCGTGGAGCGCCCGTTGGGAAACCCAGGGTCGTCGCAAAGCTCGATTTGCGCGCGCCCGGCGGCTATCGTTTCGCCGATGTCTGGTACGCGGAGCCCCGCCGGGGAAGAAGCAGCCCTTCTCGAGCAGGGGGCCGAACCAGGCGCGAGCTCCGAGGAAATCGAGGCTGAATCGCCGCGCCGATCGATCCTCACGCGGGACGTCGCCGCACGTGGAGCGCGCGTGCGCTTCGTCGAGACGGGCGACGGTCCGCCGCTTCTCTTGATTCACGGCTATCTCGGAAGCCACTCGGCATGGGACGAAGCCGTCGACGGTCTATCGCCACATTTTCGAACGATCGCCCCTGATTTGCCCGGTTTCGGCGAGAGCGAGAAGCCTCCCGCTGCTCGCTATGCGTACAACGTCGACGCGTTCGCCGAGTCGCTGGTCGATCTCGTCGCCGCGCTCGACCTCGGTCGCATCGCGGTATGCGGTCACGATCTCGGCGGCGCGGTGGCGCTCATGATGGCGGCGCGTCATCCGTCGGTCGTCGAGCGTCTCGTGCTCGTCGATCCGATCGTTTATCCGCACAAAGCGGATCTTCTCTCGCGCTTCGCGATGGCGCCGATCGTGGGGCCCATCGCATTCAAACAGCTCGCCGGGCCCGGCATTTTCGGCGCTTTTTTCAAGCGTCGCAGCTATGCGACGAGCGAAGCGGGGCCCGCCGAAAAAATGCCGCGCCTCTTCGAAGCGTTCAACGCGCCCGCGGCACGCGAGGCGGCGTACGCGACGCTCGAAGCGCTCGCCGACACGCGCACGCTCGTGGCGCTTCTTCCTCGCGTGCACGCCCCGGCGCTCGTCGTGTGGGGCCGGAGCGATCGACTTCTTCCGCTCGAGCACGGCCGCCGGCTCGCGCGGGAGCTGCCGAACGCGCGCCTCGAGATCATCGAAGCCGGACATTCACCGCACGAAGAAGCGGCCGCGCCGTTCGCGGAGATCGCGCGGGCGTTCCTCGGTGGCGGGCTCCGGACGCGAGCGACTACGCGAGCCACCACGCGACAAGCACGAGGACGACGGGAAAAATCGTGAGCCTTCCTCTCGGCGTCGCCAAGCCTCCGGAGGGCGCCGTCGCCAACGCTCCGCAGGATTGGGGCGCGCTCGTTCGTTTCAAACGAAATCGTGGCGCCGTCGTCGGCGCGACGCTCGTCGGGATGCTCGCTCTCTTTGCCGTGCTCGGCCCAATCCTGTCCTCGCATGATCCGTACGCGAGCGATTTCGTGCGCGGCGTCCGCATGGATACCGGCACGCCCGTCGGACCGAGCTCCGAGTTCTGGCTCGGCACCGATCGCGTGTTCCGCGACGAGCTGGTGAGGCTAGCCGTCGGCGCTCGCCTTTCACTCCTCATCGGCATCGCCGCGACGCTCATCGCGAGCACGGTGGGCGCGGCGGTCGGAATCGTGGCCGGGTACACGGAGGGATCGCGCGGCGTCGTCCTGCCTTGGCCCGTCGCTCTGTCGCTTCCATTTGCCTTGTTTTTGGCTGTTTACGAGCACGGCGTGGCCGCGCTCGGTCTCGTCGCCATCGCCGTCATGGCCAGCGCGCTGGGCATCGCGCGCGAGGTCGGTTGGCTTCGCACCGGCGTTCGCTTCAACGCCGACGTGTCGCTCATGCGCCTCGTCGACGTCGGCTTGTCGTTCCCGTTTTTGCTCCTCGTGATGGCGGTCGGATCGGCGCTCGAGCGCACCAGCGTCGTCTCCATCCTCGCCGTCCTCGGTCTTACCGGGTGGCTCGGCACTGCTCGCCTGGTGCGCGCGAAGACGATGCAAATTCGATCGCACGACTTCGTCACCGCCGCGCGCGGCCTCGGCGCGAGCACGCTTTCGATCCTCGCACGTCACATTCTTCCCAACGTCGCCGGCACGCTCATCGTGGTGTCGACGATCTCCGTCGCGCAGATGATTTTGGCGGAGAGCGTGCTCAGCTATCTCGGCGTCGGCATCCCGCCTCCGACGCCGACGTGGGGCCACATGCTGTTCGAAGGTCAGGACTACTACGGCGCCGCGCCGTGGATGGTCCTTGCACCGGCCGCTGCCATCCTGATGGCGGTGCTCGGCTTCAACCTCCTCGGGGAAGGGCTGCGCGATGCGCTCGATCCGCAAGAGCGGTAGCCCTCCCGCACGGTGGATGCGCCGTGCGGCGGCGGTGGCATTCGTTCTTTTCAGTGGAACGGGTTGCAGCGATCCGCTCGCCGCGCCCCTTCCGAGCGCGCACGGCGAGGACGCCGCACCGAGGCACGGAGGTACCCTTCGTCTCGCGAGCTTCGGCGACATCCGCACCTTGGATCCAGCGGCCGTTTCCGATCAGCTCGCCGACGAGCCGGTGCAGCTCTTGTTCGCGGGGCTCGTCGACTTCGATGCGAACGGCAAGGTTTTTCCCGACTTGGCGGAGAAGATCGAAACGTCGGCCGACGGTCTCGCGTACACGTTCACGCTCCGACCGGGCGTGCTCTTCCATGACGGAACCGAGCTCACGGCCGCCGACGTGAAACGGTCCGCCGAGCGATCTCTTCACCCCGATTCGCCGAGCCCGACGGGGGCGTTCTTCGAGGGAATCGCCGGTGAGCCCGAATATACTCAAAAGAAGGCGGAGCATATTGCCGGCATCACCGTCGGCGGGAAATACGTCGTCACGTTTCATCTCGCCAAAGCGGACGCCACATTTCTCACGCTCCTCGCGCTTCACCCTCTGAGGCCCGTGTGCAAGAGCGCCGGCGACCGATACTCGGACAGCTGGATGCCGTGCGGCGCAGGACCGTTCAAGCTCTTGCCCGGAGGATGGGATCGCGGGCGCAGCCTCACCCTCGTCCGCAACGAGTCGTATTTCCGGCCCGGACAGCCCTACCTGGATGCAGTGACGTTTCTCTACAACGTCAACATCGTCACCGAGCGCTTCAAATTCGAAGCGGGCGAGATCGACGCGATTCGCGATCTCACGCAAGCCGATACCGTGCACTACCTCACCGACGAGCGATGGAAGCCGCTCGGTGAGTTCGAAGCCGCGCACTCGATGTTCGGCGAGAGCATGAACACGGAGATGGCGCCGTTCGACAATGTCGAGGTGCGCCGCGCCGTCGCCGCCGCGATCGATCGCGATCACTTGCGATTGCTTCGCTCCGCCAACATCGTGCCGACGGGGCACGCGCTGCCGCCCGACGTGAATGGTTACAACGCGGAAATTCCCGGTCAAAAATACGATTACGACGCCGCGCTCCTTCACATGAAAAAAGCCGGCTATGCGTACGATCCGAAGACGAAGACCGGCGGATATCCGCATCGCCTCGTGTACACGGCGTATCAGCAGGGCTCGTCCGAGTATGGCGCGGTAGTGATCCAGCAAGACCTCGCGAAGATCGGGATCGACCTCGACATTCGCATCGTGAGCTTCGGCACGTACCTCGCGACCACGCATCGACGGCATACGTCGGCGATCTCGCCGCAGGGCTGGAGCCAGGACTATCCCGATGCGAGCGATTTCTACGAATCGTTGTTTCTGTCGCGCGCGATCAACGACGAGGACACGGGCAACACGTCGTTCTACAAGAACCCAGAGCTCGATCGGATCTTGGACGACGCCCACCGCGAGATGGACGCGAAGAAGAGGCAAGCGCTCTACGATCACGCCGAGATCATCCTGCGCGACGACGCGCCGTGGGCCTTCACGTATGCTTTCCGTTGGTACGACGTGCACCAACCGTACGTACACGCGCTCGCGCCGCATGCGACGTGGGTCTGGGACATCGAGCACACCTGGCTGGATCGCGCGATCGGCGGGATTTCCAGGGGATCCGTGATCCGCGATTTTTCGTTCGGCTCGATCTTGGGATCGGCTTCGAGACGAGGAGCGCCGAAGTGAAGGTCCTCCTGTCGCGTCTCGGGTGGGCGCTGTTCGTCGTGTGGTCGGTCGTGACGATCACGTTTTTCGTCGAAGCCGTTCTGCCTGCCGACCCGGCGCGGATGGTGGCTGGCGCGCAAGCGAGACCGGTCGACGTCGATCGCATTCGCAAGCAGCTCGGATTGGACGCGCCGATCACGACTCGGTACGCGATTTACATGCGGCGCCTCGTGCATCTCGCGCCGTCGAGCGCGCCAGCGAACGCGAAGGACCACGCCGGATGCGTTGCGTTCGGCCCGATCCACGTCGACCTCGGACGCAGCTATGATCAGCGACGGCCCGTCGCTGTGATCCTGGGCGAGCGATTACCGCGCACGGTGGCCCTCGCGATCGCCGCGATGTTCGTGCAGCTCGCGATCGGAATTTTTTCCGGTGTGATCGCGGCGCTACGAAAGGGAACGGCGCTCGACACGGGCGTCGTGGCGATGAGCCTGATCGGCGTGAGCGCGCCGACGTTCATTTTGGGCGTTTTTCTGCAGTTTTTGTTCGGTCACAAGCTGCGATGGCTGCCGCTCGACGGCTTCGGAACGACGACGCTCGATCACTTGAAGTCGATCGTGCTGCCCGCGCTCACGCTCGGAATCTTCGGCGCGTCGTACTACACACGGCTCGTGCGCGACGAGATGATCGTCTTGATGAAGACGGACTACGTGCGCACGGCGCGCGCGAAAGGCGCATCGTTCACGCGAGCCGTCCTCGCGCATGCGCTCCGCAATGCGCTCGTGCCGCTCGCGACCGTCGTCGCGCTCGATCTCGGCGCGCTCGTCGGTGGCGCGATCGTGACCGAAACTCTCTTTCGATGGCCTGGCCTCGGCGCGCTCAGCGTCACCGCCCTCGTGAATCGCGACGGCCCCGTCGTGATGGGCACCGTCATCGTGACGTCGTGTGCGATCGTGCTCGCGAATTTGATCGCCGATAGCGTCTACGTTCTTCTCGATCCGCGCGTCCGACGAAGCTGACCGAGCTCACATGACGCGCGGGCTTCGGGCGTCCCAAGCCGCTACTGATCGACGAGCGCTTTGCACTCGCTCACGCGTCCGCCTTCGGCTTGCTTCGTACATTGCGCATACGCCGCCTTCGCGCGCGTGTGATTTCCCGCCGCATCTTGCGCAGCACCCAGGATCAACCACGCCTCTGCGTTCTTCGGATCTTTGGCGGTCGCGCGCGAGGCGAGCGAGATCGCCAGTGACGATTGCCCTTTTTCGAGCGCGTTCTGCGCTTGCGAGGCGAGCGCTGCCGCCGAAGCGGCCGTATCCGGATCGGTCGGACCGGTCGTCGTCGAAGTCGCTGTCGTCGTCGGGATCGTCGACGTCGTGGTCGGAGTAGTTCCTGTCGACGTATCGACCGCGGTCGCCGTATGGACGGCTGCGACGTGCGTCGGAGTCGGCGGCGTCTGCGAAGCCGCCGGCGCGGTGGCGATCACGGTGGGCGCCGTATCGGGCGTCGGCGGCTCGCCCGTGTCATCGGTGGCTGCGAACGTCGGCAAGGTCGGGACGGTGGACGACGGCGCGGTCATCGTCGAGGGAGCGTGCGTCGCGGAAGGTTGCGCGTTTTGTGCAACCGGAGCCCCTGGCTTCGAGAGCATCATCCACAGCGTCAAAATCCCTGCGAACGTGATGAAAAATGCAATGGCCCAGTAGACCTTCGCGCGACGTTCCTGCGCGAGACGAAACTGCGAAGGCACGGTCTCTTCGCCGGGCGGGAGAGATCGCGGGTGGTCGGTCGATTCGATCGTGTCGAGCGTCGTGTCGAAGTCGTCGGCTTCTTTTCCGTGACGTTTCTCGCCGCTCTCGTCTTCCTCGTCGCCATCGTCTTCGACGTCTTCGTCGTCACCCTCCTCGTCCTCGTCCTCGCCCTCGTCGTCCTCGGTATCTTCCTCGTCTTCTTCCTCGTCTTCGTCCTCGTCCTCGTCGACGACGCTGGTTCCCCATCCGCGATCGACGGTCGACGGCGTCGGAGTCGGCGCGGGTAGCGGAATGTTCAACTTGTCCGCCGATGCTCCGTTCGTCGCCGCTTGCTCGACCCGACCTTCGACGCGTGTCTCTGCGGTCGGATCCGACACGTGCGCGGCGCTCGACGGAACGACCGCGTTCGGCGGCGGCAACGTATTTCCCGTGCGACCCGATGGCGGACGCGTGCTTACCGCCGCGACGGCCGGCGGCCGATTCGACATGGGCGGCGGCGCGAGGCTCTCACTTCCGGGCACGACCAGCATCTCTTCGACCGCAGATGGAGGCGGCTTCGTGGTGTCCCCGCCGATCTCGCCCGGCACGACTCCCGTCTCGACGACCGTCTCGCCGTCCGGCGCCGCATCGCGCGCGTCCGCGACAGGAAGCAGCAGTCCCTCGAAATAGAGCTTCGAGATCGTCGACAAAGTCGACAGGTCCTCGAACGGCGATTCGTCGACGACGTGCATGAGACTTCGCTTGCCGTCGAAGAGCCGCAAAATCCCGTTCAATTCATCGGGGATTTCGTTCAGACGCTCCAAAAGCTGCGCGTGATCGATTTCGAAGATCGTCGACAGCGGAGGCAGCTGCTCCATGAGCCGGCCCCACTCGTCCACGCGGCGCATGCCCTCCATGAGGATGCCCTGCGTCGACGTCTCCATGATGTCGTCGTTCTTGATGTTGCAGAACTCGACCTCGAACTCGGCTTCGTTCCAAATGAGCGCGCGGTAGATCGCTTCCTCGCCGCGAAGCCGTCCCATGTCGGCGTCGACGATTTTTCCTTCACGGAAATACACGTGACCGAGCTGCGTCACGGTCTTCAGGTGCACGACGCCGCTCTTTCGCGAGACCTCGAAGGTCTGGAGCAGATCGACGACGGCCATGTCTTGGATCGAGCCCGAGAAACGCGTGCGACCGCCGGTCGTGTGGCGCGTCGCGAACGAATCGTGCGTGCGGCGCTGAATGAGGAGATTCACGCGCGCAATGAGCTCGCGCACGAAGATCGGTTTCGTGAGGTAGTCCTCGACGCCGAGCTCGAGGCCGCGAATCTTGTCCTCGACCGATTTTTGGCTCGTGAGAAAAACGATGGGGATCGACGCCCACTCTGCGCGCTCTTTCAACCGTCGCACGAGGGCGTAGCCATCGAGCTTCGGCAATCTCGTGTCGGACAAAACGAGATCGGGCGTCGACAGCTCGAGCTTCGTGAGCGCGTCCGATCCGTCGACCGCGGTCGTCACGCTGTAGCCCGCCTTGCGCAAGCTGACCTCGAGCACGCGAAGGCTGCGCGGATCTGCATCGACGAGGAGCAGCTGCTGCTTGGCCACGGCGACTGGATCTTACTACTAGCGCGGCAAAATTGGGGAAACGCGTCGCATCATTAAGTCGCAATCGACTTCGGTCGTCTCAGTCGACGTCCGTCGGAGCGTCGGCAGAATCGGCGGCGTCGGCCGCGTCCGT
The DNA here is from genome assembly GCA_025934595.1 of Polyangiaceae bacterium. Classification (GTDB taxonomy): domain Bacteria; phylum Myxococcota_A; class Polyangia; order Polyangiales; family Polyangiaceae; genus JAICXU01. The sequence continues at coordinate 14,320 of JAICXU010000019.1, forward strand.
GTCGGCGTCGAACGTCGTGGCGTCGAACGCGGATGAATCGCTCGCCGCGTCACGTCCGCCCG